>CAVIUL010000067.1:0-9971 GCA_963645885.1 bacterium
TTATTAGTTACTAAAAACTTTGAAAGTTCTCTACAATTCTTCAATTGAGTAGTAGTGTTTCCTTTTTTGAATTGCTCTTTTGCGAATTTAGTTATTGCTTCTATTTTTTCAGTTTTTCCTTTCATATTTTTTTACCCCCCTCAAATAAAAAAGTACTGATATTATAGCACGATTTTGGTATTTTTGCAACCTATTTAGTTTCTTTTGTTAATCCTTTATGATTAATTTGTGATAATGTCTTAATTGTTAACTTGCGAAAATGTCTCAATGTTATATAATATTCCACCGAGGTGGAACTAATGAGAAAGGTAGAATTAAATATGAAAGAAAAACAAAAATATGAAAAAATTAAAGAATATGTTGATCATGGAGGTAATAAAAATAGAATAGCTCTCCAACTTAATATATCTAAAAGACAAGTTGATCGTCTTATAATTAAATATAAAGAGAATGGCAAATCTACATTTATACATGGTAATCACTCAAAAAGACCTGTTAATGCAATAGATAAGTCAATCTCCGAAAATATTATACTATTATATAGGAATAAATATCAAGACTGGAATTTCCAACATTTTAAAGAATTTCTTGCAAAAGAAGAAGATATACATGTGTATCTTATGACTTTATCTATAAAATTTTAACTAACGATGGAATTATTTCTCCAAAAGCTAGAAAACAGACAAAAAGAAATTTTAAAATGAAACAATTATTTGAAGAAAAGAAAATTAATGTAGCAATGACTGATGAACAAATTAACTATATTGTCAATCATGAAATAGCTTTAGAAGATTCACATCCTCGTGGAGAAAAGCCCAAATATTTTGGGGGAAATCATCGAAGAAGATGGTTCTATACATCCTTGGTTTGGTAATAAAAGTTGTTGTTTACATTTAGCCGCCGATAAAGCTACTAATACTATTGTCGGTGGTTGGTTTGATAAGCAAGAAACATTAAATGGTTATTATCATGTTTTCTATCAAATTTTGACTAATTATGGCATACCATATAAATTTGTAACTGACAATCGTACTGTATTTAATTATATGTCTTTAAACCCTGATAAAAGAACTAGTGACAAAGATGTTTTAACTCAATATGGTTATGCTTGCAAACAATTAGGTATAGAACTTGAAACTACTTCGGTATCTCAAGCAAAAGACCTAATTGAAAGAACTAATGGAACCTTTCAAGGAAGATTAGTGAATGAATTAAAATTAAATGGCATTACTACAATTGAAGAAGCAAATAAATATTTACTTGAAGTTTCTATTTCATATTTTAATAAAAGATTTGCGATGGATTATAAGAAATTTCAATCCGTATTTGAAGAGGCTCCTAGTGAAGAAAAAATCAATTATACTCTTGCTGTTTTAATTCCTAGAAAAATTGATAATGGTAATTCCATTAAGTACAAAAATAAATATTATCAACCCTATTTAAATGATGAATTAAAATGCTTTAAACCAAAAACGGAATGTTTAGTTATTAAATCATTCAATGGAGAATTACTTGTAACAATTGATGAACAAGTAATGGAATTAAAAGAGTTAAATAGAAATGAAAGAATTTCTAAAAATTTTGATGAAGTTACTGAAATTAAAGAAAAGAAAAAGTATATTCCTCCAATGTCACATCCTTGGAAATTAAAATCTTTTCTTAAACAAATTAAGAAAAGTCATAATCAACATCAATATGCTTGAGTTTAATATTCTTGTTTGTTAAATATCAAACATAACTTATGAAGATTTAAGTCAATGATGCGAAGCATGAAAGTATTCAACTTGTCATTGACTTAAATTAAATAAGTTATAAAATTGCAAACAAAAACGAGAATATTTTCCCGTTAATGTTTAGAAAATTTTGAGACATTTTTCTAAATTATTGACATTATGAGTCTTTATTATCTAAATAATTTATATTAACACTTTTATCTATTTCATCATTAACAGCATCTTCATCTATTATTAAATCATAATCATCTTCAGTATTACTAACTGGTATTCTAATTTTAGCATCTCCTACTATCTCTATACCAAGTTCTTTAGATATTGTATATTTAATAGTTTTATCATCACTCGAAACATCTATACATGTTGGATTCTTAAGACTTCTAATGATTATTTCAGAGTTATCATTTAAGTCACCGTTCTCACGTACTTTAACTCTAACTCTCTCTTCATAAAACATTTTCTTACTTACTACATTTGTTTTAGTATTATTATCATAACTATACCAAATATTAATATCATAACTTCCATTTATTTTAATGTACTCATCATCCTTCTTCCCATGAATCTTATGATTTATTACCCAACACCCAAGAACAGTATCAACATCTGTATCAGTAATAAGTTCATAATTATTCTTAAAAGTTTTCTTTCCTTTACCAATAACAGTTTTAGTAACTATCTCTTTATAATTATTAAACATAGGCTTATAATCCTCCTATAAATAGAATATGCAAAAAAAGATTATTTGATAAAAATAAAACAATAATTTTTATATCAAAATAAAAACCTACAAAGTATATATTAACTTTATAGGTATTTGTAGATTTAAACTACGCTATTCTCTTTCTTAAAATAATAGCAGCAATTAATGTAAATGTACTAAACGCAGTAATATATTCAAGAACATTATTATCAATGATACCTGTTTCAGGTACATCTCCTCCTGTTCCACCAACAAACTCATAAATATAAGTAACTGTTAATGTTCCATCAATATATTTTCCATTTGCAGCATCACCAGTAATTTTAATAAATTCATAATCTTCGAATTCTTTTTTACTAGTTGTATAATCAGTACCAACTTTTTCAGTTGTTGTAACAGTTTCAGCAAGTTCTTTACCTGTAGTATCAACATGTTTAACAATTAATTTTCCATAAATTTTTTCATATTTTTTTGTTTCAGTAATAACATCTAATGCACATTTTGTTTCATAAACTTCTTTAGAAGCACTACCTGTTAAAGTATATTTATCTTCTTTAACTGTTTTTTTCCCTGTAGCTTCCACTTTATAATCATAGCCATAAGACTTTTTAACAGTATCTACATAGTACTTAGTGATAGGACTCTTAGAAACAGTACCTGTAACATTGTATTTATTTATAAGTTTAGTATCAACCAATACTTTACTATTTATAATAGTTACTTCTTTAAATTCTAAGTCAAAACCTTTACTATCATTTTCACCTTCACATACGTTTTGACTTTCACTCATATATCCTTCAACCGTAAATGGATAACGACTATTACCAACTACGACAGTACCTGTTATTTTAACTAATGATTTATTAGTAATTTCTAATTTTCTTGAAGCAGATGTATACTCATATAAACCGCTATTAGGATCTTGAGATAAACCACTCATTCTAATAGATTTACCATTAACACTAACAGTACCAATATATATCATGCCATTAACAGTTGTTTCAACACCAGTACTACTAACATTCTTAAATGAAGTAATTAACGTAATATCTAAATGTCCATAATTAAAACTTTTTCCATCACTAGTTCCAGGATTAACCACAACTCCACTTTCATCTTTCCAAGTTGATTCCTCAAATTTTAATAAATTAACTTTTAATTCATCTACATTCCAACCTTCTTTTTTTAATCCCTCAATATATGCAAGTGCAGCTTCTTGAGTATCAAACTGAACATTACCTGTAACTTTACTTTCACTTTTTTCAATAGTTTCTTTTCTAATAACACCATAAATTTCATAGCCATCTGCAGTTTTTGCTAACGCCTTTTTTACATTTTCAGCTTTATCTAAAGAATCATAACTTACAGTACTCTTAGAACTTATAGATATATCTTTTTTCTCGTTTCTAATCTTTGAAATTAAAGTATTAGAATCTAATACATCATTAGTTTCTTTGAATTCTTTAAGAGCAGCCACTGCTTCCTCTTCAGTATCAAATATTTCATTTAAATTAACATCAATAGTTGTCTCATTTTGAGAAATATTTGTATTACTTACCTTATATCCTTTTTCCTCTAAATCTTTAAGATACTTTTCAGCATCATCTTTACTATCAAATTCATTTTCAATAGTAATAAATTCTTTTCCCGCACTAACAGAATAAGATTTAATAACCACAGTTATTTTATAATCATGGTTATCAATTTCTAATTCATTTTTCTTTTGTATAGCTTCTTCTTCTGTTAAATCAGTATAAACATTTTCTTTAGTTTCTGTTTCAGAGCCAACATATTTTTCATCAACAATTTCCTTAGCAAAAACATTTGAAAAAACTAAACCAAAAGATAAAAGAATTAATAATAATTTTCTTTTGATCATAAATCAAAACCCCCTAAAAAATATTTAGATAAATTTTTTCAAAAACCTACCTATTGGTTATTTATACTATCATAATTTTAATTATTGTCAACAAATTTCAACAAAAATTTATTTTTTCATTAAAAAAGACTATAATATAGCCTAATTTAAAAATATTTTGATTATAAAACTTATTTTTTAATACAAAGTTAAATAAAAAACACACATTTATTATTCATATATTGCAATAAAATGCATACCACAATCTACACGAACAACATCATTAGGAAAATAATACTTTCCATCTGCTGTATTATACCAGTATTTATAACCATTTTTAGGTTTTTTTAATGTATAATAACTACCCTCTTCGTACAAATAATTACTATAATTAATAACATTATCATCACTAGTAGTTACCATCCATAACCTATTACCAGAGTTATTTGTATCAGGTTTTAATAACATATTTTCATTCAATTGATTATAAATCAAATAATTTCTAAATGTATTAAAATCTAAATAATTTTCTAATACTTTACCCTCTTCAACTCTTAAACCTTTAAACATATAAAATGGCATAATATCACTAAATAAAGAATAATCATATAAACTAAGTTTATCATAATCTCTATTGATCCAATTAATACTATCACCAAATTCATACAAATTAGAAAGAATTACCGTACCATCTGTAGTTAAAATATTATTAGCAAATATATTATAATATCTAGTAGATACAACATGATAATATTCTACTTCTTCATTCACAATTTCTATATTAACAACTTCTACATACTTAATCTTATTATTTTCATCTAATTTAGCTACTTTAGTACCTATTTTAAAGTTATCACTATCATTAACAGATACAAAAGCATTTATATCCTTACTAAATACTCCATGCTTTCCTACTGTTTTTAATACAGTACCATCTGAAAATGTTGTTTTTTGATAAAATACTGCAGTTTTACTATTTTCAATCCAAATTGGATACTCATAAGTATAACTTCCAGTCTCATAATTCCAAACCAATAATAAATCGTTATATGTAATATCTTCTATATTTTTAGTTTCACCATTAGCAAGACTTATTTTAGTGCCTTTTACTAAGCAAAAACTAGTGGCGCTAGCTGTAATTGTAACATCACCTGTAATTTTATTAATTGTAATTTTTCCACTAGAAGAATCATATGTATAATCTGTACCACTAATTAAATCAGTACCACCCATCGAAATAGTAACAGAACTTGGAAGCATATCCATATTTGATGTTGAATTAACAGCTAAAGTCGTTGAATAATTTTGATATATAATTGCTGTATCGGTAGTTGTTGTAGAATTATCATGTTTTAATTTTGACAAGCTAAATGTAACTGTAAATTCCCATTTTAATGATGTTGTATTTGATAAAGTACAATAACCACTATCCGTCGTTGCACTATCACAATAACTTTCGCCAATATTACCTGCTTCATCAACACCATAAACTTTAGCATAATAATTACCCTCACTAAGGTTTGAAACATTATATGAAGTTAATGAGTTATTAGTCTGATAAGTTGTTGAAGAACCATTATCAGCATTATATAAAATTATATAATAATTAGTAATAGAAGAACCACCAGTATCAATTCTATCCCATGTTATAAGTGCATCTCCAGAGGTAGTTCCGCTTTCCGGTATACTTATATTAACATTTCCAACTTTAGGTATTTCTTTATCGCTAGCAATAATATCTATATCAACACTTAAAGTCAACTCACCCACATTAATAGTATTAATTCCAGTACTAGATAAAGTTATTATCGTTGTTGTACTATCAGTTAAAAAAGAACTTGATGGGGCTACCTTAGTACAAATTTGAAAATCCTTAGTACTATTTTCATCTATACTTAACGTTCCAAGTGAAGAACCATTAGAATCAATTAATAATATATTATCATTACTAGAATGTAGCGTAAATTTTCTTTTATAAGTATATGTATTTGCAACCGAAACAGTAAAACAAGCTTTAGTATTGCTTCCCTGCAAATTACCAGTTTTTGGAGTAATACTAGCAATCATATTTCCAGACTTATCAACAACAAAAGATGCACCACCATCCACAATAACTTCAGTATTATTATTATCACTCTCAAAAGTCAATTGAACCTTAAAAGTTTTTCTTTCATATGCAGGTAAAATATAACCTGAATCTAATTCGTTTCCAGTAGTAGGATCTATAATTGTAGTAATAAGACTTACATTATCTGAT
Source organism: bacterium (assembly GCA_963645885.1). Taxonomy (GTDB): domain Bacteria; phylum Bacillota_I; class Bacilli_A; order RF39; family UBA660; genus CAG-1000. The sequence continues at coordinate 6,552 of CAVIUL010000067.1, forward strand.
GTATTAACATTTACATTAAAAGGAAAACCAGTAAATGTATAGTCATATACTGAACCATTATTAATTTCAATCAAATAAGTAGCATTAAAGTTCTTATCACTTCCAACTGCTCTAAAAGACAAGTTTAATCCATCTATATATGGATTTGAATATTCAGATAAATTACTGCATTCACTCTCAACAATAGAAGCACTTACAATTTCTAATTTACCTTGTTTCTTTAAAGATATATCACCATTTAAACCTAAATTTTGATTATATAAAGCATATCCTACACTCATTGAAATAATAATAGTTAAAACAAGTACGCCTATTATATTATATTTATGAAAAAATTTCATTTTTTAACCCTTCTTTTTCTAGGATATTCATTAATTAAATCATATCTCCATGCCATACCATCATTTATTAATATAAATATTGTTTTATCTTCATAAGAAACACAATTTATTGGTTTTCTAACTTCACCATGAGCATCAATTAATTCATCAAATGATGTAACACTAACCATATTTAAATCATCAAGATTAGGTAAATCACTTGAATTTACAATAATATTATCATATGTTTTAAATATCTTTTTAAGAATTTTATAGTATTTATTATCATACTTATTTTTTAATACAATAATTGTCATAATAAGCATCAAAAGAAGAACAGAGATCACAATACAAACATAACCAGCATATTTAAATATAGTATAATATAAAACACTTTGTTGTATTGTTTCACTAATTAAAGTACCCTTATTATTTAAGTCACTTGTTTCAATAGGTACTTCAATAGTTAAAGAAGTAAGTGGAATATTTAATGAAACATCACTATTTTTACTAATTTTTCTATCAACCAAATTATTTTCAATCATATTTTCTATTACTAAGGAAACCTTCAACATACCATCCATAGAGACACCATATTGACTTTTAAAATCATTAAGTAAATTATTGTATAATTGATAATCTATTTTTATTTCAGATTCAACATTAATTATTTTAGTATCACTATATTCTTTAGTGATTTTTTTAGACAAAATATAATCCTTAGACCAATAAGAATCATTACTATTATTTTTATTAGCACTTAATGTTCCTATAACATAATAAGTATAATTACCTTTTATATTATCACTTACATTAAATGAATATTTATAGTTTATTAAAACATAATCAATCAAACTAGCTATATATGTTTTGTTTTTTTCTAGATATGGTGTTTCAAAAAAAGAATTTTTCTTTAAATAAACTTTATAATCTATATCACTTTTTTCTTCATATTTAACATCTAACTGTTGATCTATATTATGACTATAATCTATTAAAAAATATCCACCACAAAGAAAAGTACACATAATCACAAATATTACAATTGGTCTAATATTCTTTATCTTTCTCATATTCTTTTCCCTTCTATTCTTTAAATAATTCTTGTAACTTAATAGTAGGATATCCAATATACTTTACAATATATTTTACTTTCCCTTTTACATTAATTTCAGGTGTTAAACCTGGATCAACTGTATTATTATTATCTCCTTTTGTTCTAAAATATTTCTTATTTCCTATCTTAACAATGTCAACAACTCTATGAGTAATTATCATACTATCTGACTCAAATACTAATATATCATCTTTTTTTATATCGCTAATATCCTTTAAATATATTATAGCATCTCCTCTATAATAAATAGGATTCATTGAATCAGATGCAATTGCAATCATATGATATCTTCCAATACCAGATACCAAGATAAAAATTATTATGATAAATGACATAATTGGTATTAAGAATATTTTATTTTTATCTTTATTTATATCCTGTTTATCACTATATCTAACCATTTTTTTCATTTTTAAATATAGAAAATAAGGCATAAGAATACCCAAAACAGATGAAATATAATTACCTAAAACAGGAACTATTGGAACAATATACCATATTAATTCCAACGATAAGTTTAAAATTAATGTAGGAATTAAACTTACACTATAAGTAATATACGTAAATAAAGAATTTTTAGCAATTATTCCACATAATTCTAAACAAATAAATATAAATAATTGTTCAGAATTATTAAAATCATAATAATTCAAAACAAGAAGAGTATCATAAGCAATAAAAGATAATGTAATCAAAACCAAAGAAATAGTTTTATTTTCAGTTTTTTTGCATACAATATATCTAACAATTTCTCTACTTGTTATCATTACTAAAATAGGAATAATATTAAATAACAAACTTTTGATAGTATGAGAATATATACTACGTGAAAAACCTGTAAATAAGCCTAAGCAATACATAATAATAGCATATAAGAAACAATATGTAATAGCATATTTTATTCCCAATTTTTTAAAATAATTATTATCTTTTGGAAAACCGTCTTTTATTAATACTATTATAAGCAAAATAAACCAAACAATCATCTCTATATAATTCAAATATTTAGATGTTTTTAGTGGCACTATAATAAAGAATAAACAAAATAATAAATATATAAATATTAAAATGTTTTTTTCGTATATATTCCCTTTACTATCCTTCATATTCTCACTTTATCCTTTAATATAATTAAGATGCACTTTGTACATAATTCAAAGTAGCAGTTAAATTTAATGTAACATCATTTTCAGATGGTAATTTTGCACTATCTTCAGGTAAATAGTATTCTACTCTTACTTTAACTGTTTCAGTAGCACCAGCAGCTAATGCAATATTAAGACCACTAGTAGATGTAGAATATTCTGTACCTGCATAAGTTAAAGTATATTTTACATATTCTTTTTGTTCATCTGTTAAACTAGATAAAGTTATGCTATTTAAATTTGCATCAAATGTTCCAGCATTTTCAACATCAACAGCAAATTCATAAAATTCTCCAGGCTTTAAAGTAGCAGCATAAGTCATAGATGTAGCTGTTAAAGTTTTAGTTGTAGCAGCAATACTGTTAGTTGATTCAACATATGTATCATTTTTAAATTGAACTTTCCAACTTGCTTTCTTAATAGTAGCAGTACCATTAATATTTAAATTTTGAGCATATGCAGCGAAACCTACAGACATAACAACAAATGCAATTGACAATAAAAGAATTGATAATGTAGATGCATTTAAACTCTTCTTCATATGTTCACCTCCTTACATTTTTTTGTGAGCTTCTTTTAGCTCCCCATAATATATAAGATTAACTAATGTTCATAATTTACTTATGCTTACTTTCAATCTTACAAAGACATTATAACATCTTTTTTATTAAAACAAAATAGTTTTAGTAAATTTAGAATTCACAACGTGAATTTTCATTTGAAATTCCGTTTTTTTAGAAAAAACGGAAATAAGTCTGATTATAGTATAATGAAATGTAAAATCAAGGGCGAATAAAATGAGTTTATAAAACCCTTGATTTTTAAATTTCATTGATTA
>CAVIUL010000068.1:0-9943 GCA_963645885.1 bacterium
CAACCTTCACTATATTTATGGCATCCATGCCAAGGATTCCAAATATCATTCAATTTATATCACTTCCATTATGTTTTATCTGTTCTAATCATTTTATTTTATATTGTCATTACCTTGGCGACAATTTACTATTTGTTTAACTAATTAATAAATTGTAATTATTTATAAAATCTTAATACTTGATATTGATAATAATCATTGTTATCTAAATAACCAACAGAAATGCCTTTTCCATTAGATGCTGTTTTATCAGTAGTTGATTTAGTTTTTGCTTCCTCTAATAATGTATTAATTTCATCTTCTGTTGCTTCATTATAATTTGCTTTTATTAAATGTTTAACATATGTAAGTGCATCATCACCATACTTACTAGTTTTATCTACATAAATGAGCATATAATCTACAATATCAATTGCTTTATCTCCAGTGTATTTTTCAGGAACAACCACCAATGAAACACCATCGACTAATCCATACCAATACTGATTATTATATTCAGTTAAATAATCGGTTGACGCTGTAGACAATATACTATTATCTATAATTTCAGTATTAAATTTTGCAACTAAAACATCAATAGTTTCTTTTTCAACGGAGCCATACTTTTCTTGACTTTCTTGTAAATTTTTTTTAGTATCCTCTACACTAGACTTATCACATCCTGTTAAACCCAATACCATAACTCCACATAGCAAAATTACAAATAATTTCTTTTTCATAATCATTCCTCCATTTAATAAATTACTTTTTATTCTCTTTATAAAATGGAATTAAGCAGGCAATAATAGAAAATGTTGTTCCAAATAGAATCATTGCAAATTTTCCTATTCCATCTATCTCTATAATAACACCATAATCCAAATTTCCTATTCCTAAAATCATTAAACCTATTTTTAATATATTTTTTTCATAAATTCTTCTTCTTTCAAATTACTATTTATCATTCAAACTATATTTTCTTTCTAATTCGTGTTGTATTTCTTCAGCACATTTAATTTGTTCTTTTAAATTCCATTTTCCAATATTCTTACCATCTTTTATAAACATAGAACCTGATTGATGAAAATAAAATTCTATATTTCTATCACGTGCTTCTTTATATAGACTTTCTACCCATTCATATTTTAATGGTCTTACATCCTTAGACAGAGTCATTTCTCCACCTACATTAACACATTTTATTAATCCTGTATCTAAATACTTTTCTAGTGTTATTTGTCCTATTAAAGGTGAACAAAATACTTCTCTATGTTTGACTGGTGCTTCTAGCAGTTCTTTTACTCTTATATCGGCCATTTCTTGATTTTCAATAGAAACACTTATATGAACATTTTCCCAACCATCTTCCCAGTCGTAAGGCACGCATCCCTTAATTCTTTCTGGCCTTTTAGTTGTTATAACAAAAATACAATCTTTGCGTCTTCTAATAAAATCCCAACATCCATCTCGCCATTCATCTGCTTCTTTAATGAAAAAATCTGACGTGAAGCATAGTTTTACTAATGAATTAGGTGGACAATTCTTATCCTTAAGTTCATATGTCGTTTTACCTTTTTCTATTTTAGTTGTGTCTCTTCCATATCTTTCATCCATTTTGTATACAAAACAGTTTTTACATCCTTGACTTACTTTTTTACATCCGTGCCATGGATTCCACGAAATTGCTTTTTCAACATCTACATTTTGCATTTTACATCACCATACTTTAATTTAATTATTTAGAATAGTCACAGAACCACCACAGTACTTTGTAGTTATCTCTATAATTTCATTTGCTACTTGTTCTAATTCTTCATAAGTATTTTCTTTGTTACCAATAACTAGATATAAAACATTTTTACTACTTTCTGTTACTTTTGTTTTATCTACTTGTCTTATATCTAACCAGCAAATTACATCATTATCATCATCAACAAATGAATATTCTCCACTAGCTACTGGTTTTGATTCTTCACTTCCAAGTGGAATGAAGTTTTCAGTTCCATCAGTTATTTTTAAAGTTACATTTCCAGATACTTTATCTATATCGTGTGCTCCTAAACATAATTTTGAATCAATAGATATAATATTATAGATATCAACTGCTTTATTTATATGAACTAAATCTTCTCTTTTAATTAATAATTTAATTAGATTTTCTGATGCTGGAAGATTCTTTCTTCTTGGTACACCAACTCTTTGATGTAATTCATAAAAGCCTTCAATCACTTTATCATTTTTAATGTCATAGTCTTTATATTTATCTATTAATTCTTTAATTTTATTTTCTCTCCATTTGTCAAATTCAGGATTAGGAGTAGTGTTGTCCATACCTTCAATTTTTAACCCTAAGATTTTTACTCCTAATTCTTTTACTTTGCCATCTACTATAAATTGCATATTTTTACCTCCTTGTTTTATTTAACTTTGTTTATTATTTTTTCTTGTCTTTATCTTTATTTATAAAAGTAGTTCCTAAACATAAAAATGTTGAGCCTAAACATATGTATATGATGCCTGTACTACTATCTTTATTTACAAAATTAATTGCAGCTACTATATAAAAACATATTGAACTTAAAAAGTACAACATAGCTGTAGTATTACTATTTTTATTATTTTTGTTATCTTTCTTTTTCATATTTACTCCATTATTTCTTTTTATTCTTTGATATTGTTTTATTACAAATTAGATCTATTGTTGTGTAAGATACAGCGTATACTATAGTAGTTATTATTATCATTTTTAAGTCTATATTCTTTGTGAGCAAATATGATACTAAAGTATAAACTACTATGAATACAATTGTACTAATTATATATTTCATATATTCTTTCATAAACCCACCTACTTTATTATTGTTATATAGTCTTCTTTTCTTGGTTTTGCTTCTGGAAGTGAACCTTCAGGGTATCCTAAAATACAATGGCCTATTCCTACATAATTATCAGGTATATTCCATTCTTTTAGTAATTCTTTTCCTTCTTCAGTTTCGAACTCTTCTTTTGCTCTATGAATCCAACAAGAACCAATTCCTAGACTATGAGCTGCATTCATTAAATTTCCTAAAACTAAGCTTCCATCTTCTATATAAGTCATTCTTGTTTTATCGGCTAGAACTACTATTACAGTTGGTGCTCCATAGAAAGGATCTGTGTTCCTTCCCATAATCTTGGCGTTTAACTTTGATAGTCTTTCTATCATTTTTTTATTTTGAAGAACAACGATTTTAGGTGATTGCATTCCCATACCAGTTGGTGCGTATTCTCCAGCAAGTAGTATTTCATTTAATTCTTCATCTTTAATTTGCTCTTCTTTAAATTTTCTAATACTTCTTCTTTCTATTAGATTTTTTATTGTTTCATTCATTTATTTTTCCTCCTTAAATTTTTAATGCCTATATAAATCAATGTGGAAGTTATGATACCTAATGAATTTAGAATAATATCATTGATATCAAACGCTCTTCCGAATACTGGTTCTAACACTTCAATTATTAATACAAATATGATTCCTTTTATGATAGTTGTTTTATAATTAAACTTCTTTTGCGATAAGGGGTATAAAATACCAAATGGTAAGAACATTAAAAAGTTTCCAATATTTTCTTTGGTTAAGTTACTTATGAAATTTAGATTAAAACTAAAGTCTCCATTAAACCAATTTATACTAGTACCTGGGTCAATATGAAAAACCAGTTTATACCAAATTATATTTATTAAATCTAAACCAATAGTTAAACATATTAAACTAGTTATATAGCAAATAAATATACATGAGAATATCTTTTTATTTGCTGGTGTCTTTTTATCTTTTCTAAACTTTATTAAATAGTAAATTATACTTGTGATTAATGCTATTGGTAATGTTTGTAAAAAATAGCCAATATATGTATCAAAAAAGAAATATTGAAAAGTCATATCTTTTGGAAAATACATGTTACCTCCTATTTTTATAATAGTACCATTCCATATCCTAAGTCAGCATCTATTCTTTTTACAAAGCCAAACTTTTCATAGAATCCTTCTTTTCCTTTAGATGCTCCTAAATATGTTCTCATATCTGGATTTTGTCTCTTTATTTCACCTATTTTCTCAAGTAATTTATTCATAATCATAGTTCCAATTTTTTTATTTTGATATTCTGGATCAACCATAACATCATGTATATACATAAAGCATATACCATCTCCGATTAATCTTCCATATCCAACTATTCTATCATTATCATAAATACTAACTGAGTAATACGTATTATTTAAAGCTTGCGCAGAAATATCATCATCGTATGCTCCCCAACCGACTAAATCATAAAGCAAATTAAATTCTTTTACATTTTTTATATTTTCTTTGATAGTTAACATATAATACCTCCTTTATATTAAGTATGCTACTATACCTATTACACCTGTCATGGCTAAACCTAAACTTGGCATTATAATACCAGGAAGGTCTTCAAATTTCTTTGCATCTATTTTTCTAAATAATACACCTATAATTAAGAATACTATTGAGTTTAATAAAGCCATCCATTTAGGTACGCCTAAAGATCCATTTAATACTGCGATGATTACGCATATATCTGTACTCATAAGTACTATATAAGATAAGAAGAATGGCGGATATATTGCTTTATATAATCCTTCTAAAGTGTTGTCTGCGATTTCATAGTTTTCTTTACCATTATTAGTTATTCTTTTATAAATAATTGCTTGAATGCAAAGCATTGAATGAACAAATAAGCCTCCTATGCATCCAATAAAACCTGTTACTAAAATTATATTTGATAATACTAAATCATTTTCTCTTATCATGTCAGCAATAGCATAGAATCCAAAGCCTATTAAGATTATACCTATCATCGCACACATAATAGATGCTCCGAATCTCCACTCTGACATCTTACTCCAATTGCTATCAATATTCTTTGAAGTACCTAGTTTCTTATTACCTTTTCCTTTTAAATCAAATAATATGTCTCCTGTACAACATAAAAGTCCACCAACTAAACCCATAATACTAAATATTAAATTCATATTAACTACTTCCTTTCATATTCTATCTTTATTATACAATCATTCTTATTATAAATGATAATATTAATGAAAAAAATATACTATAAATTGTTCTTTTTGAATTTTTATAAAGTACTAGAATTGTTCCGACAAATAATAGTAAATCTATAATACTATTTATATCAAAGTACCACACACCTATACTAAATGATGACAAAGCCATTACTGTTAATATAAGAGTGCTTATTATAAAAGATAATTTTCCTTTACCTTTTGCGTACCAACAAATAAATGCAAGTAAGGGTGAAATTAAAGTTATAGAGTACCAAATAATCATGTAATTAAATGGATTAAATCCGCTAAATAAAATAGTATATATGTGATAACTAACAGTCATACCAATAAAGAATAATAATACATTTATGCTTGCTCTTTTAGGAGTACTACTAAATACTGAAATTGTTACTGCTATAAATATCCATATTCCAAATAAAGAAAATACATTTCTTAAATCTAAAATGTCTATTATGTTTTGCCACCATATAGTGTTATCAATACTTAAATTATCTAACCACTTTGAAAATATTCCAAGGATTATTCCTAATATAAATATTAAGATTGTATTAATTACTTTAGTTTTAGTTTCAATTTTTGATTTTGGAGTTCTTACTTTTTTTAAATAACTTTTTATATTATTCAAACATTTCATTGAATATTTCTCCTTTTATATTAGTAATATCTTGCATACTGATAATTGTGTTATCAGTGAATTTTATATTTTGATTTACTAAGTCTATTCTTTTGATTATTCCTGTTTTTTGTTGGTATTTTCCACCTGACTTTTTTTGATCTTTTATAAAGTAAGTTATTGTAATTTCATATTGATCATTTATGTGTTCATTTAGGTAGTTTAATTTGTTACTTATTATTTCTTTTTGACTATCATCTAAAACTGCTTTTTTATCTGTAAGTCTTGCTGTTTCTTTTACTTCACTGTCGTATCCTACTAATGCAGCAAATGGAGCAAACTGGGAAGCACGAGATTCCAAGCTTAAGTGAGGATGCTTTGAAATAGGCCTTTCTAAATTAATAATATCATCGTAATTATTCATCCTCTGTGTCCTCCTATTTCACCATTTCTTTCTTTGGCTGTCGCTCCTTCTTCAAAGTTCATCGCTTTTAGAATAGAGTTTTTTCCATATTTCTTTTTTATATTTAGAAGCGTCTTTTGAATCTTTTTCTCTTCTATTTCATCTTTTAAACTCTTTTCTTTTTGTTTGCTTATTTCTTCATAGTTACTAAATAGGTCTACTTGTTCTATTATTGGTTTATCTATTATGTCTTCACTTACTAGATTACATGCTGTTAAATTAAGTCTTCTAACTAATAGTATTGGATTTGCTATTCTATCGTATAGTTTCATTATTTCATTTGTTATTACTTTAGTTGAAGAAGTCTTATGATCTATATTTGCTGTACCATGTGAATGTTTTGGTACTCTTCTTCCATATGCATCTGTCGTTACTTCTCCATGATACATTCTTGCGATTTCAGGATTTGTTAAACTTTCAACATCATAACCAATAGTTAGAACAAACTGATCAGTTTTTAAATGTTTTTCTACTAAATCAAGTGCTAAATTATCTGTCATTTCTTTAACTATTAATCTTGTCTTTTTAAAATCATATGGACAGTGTAATACTTGACCTTGACTTATACTATTAGATTCAGGTTTATATTTTTTAGCATCTGCAATAGTGCAAGGTTCATATCCCCAAGCATGATCTATTAAAAATTCTGCGTTTACTCCAAATAGTTTAAATAAGAAGTCTTCGTTATTTATAGACATTCTTGCAACGTCTCCCATGGTATGCATTCCATTTTCTTCTAATTTTTTTTCATATCCTCTACCTACTCTCCAGAAGTCTGTTAGAGGTTTGTGACTCCATAGTTCTCTTTTATAACTCATTTCATCAAGTGATGCGATTCTAACGCCAAATTTATTTGGTTTCATTTTTTTAGCCGTTACGTCCATTGCTACTTTAGCTAAATACATATTAGTACCAATTCCTGCTGTTGCAGTAATCCCGGTGGTACTATAAACATCTTCTATTATTTTCATAACTAACTCTTCTGCAGTCATTTTATAAAAACTTAAATAATTTGTAATATCACAAAATACTTCATCTATTGAGTAAACTAATATATCTTCTGGAGCAATATATTTTAAATAAACATTATAAATATTAGTACTATACTTCATATATAGTTTCATTCTTGGAACAGCTGCTATAAAATCAAGTTCAAGATTTGGATTTTTATTTAACTCTGATGCAAGATATGACTTTCCAGCAAAATTTCTATAATGATTGTTTTTTCTTCTTTGGTAGTTTACTTCTTTTACTTTTTGTCTTACTTCAAAAAGTCTACATCTTCCACCTAGTCCATAAGATTTAAGTGAAGGTGATACTGCTAAACAAATGGTTTTATCTGTTCTTGATTCATCTGCAACTACTAAATTAGTATCTAATGGGTCTAAGTTTCTTTCTCTACATTCTACTGATGCATAGAAACTTTTTAAATCAATACACATATACATTTTGTTCATTTTATCACCTCCAGTTTCGTTAAAATTATAAAATAATTATATCATAAAAAAGATTAGTTTTTTATAACTAATCTTTCACTTAACTTCTACTACTCCTTTGATATTAATCATTCTATAATATAATGTCTTTTTGCCTTTTTTATCTTCTGTTTCTAGAATTAACCAAGCATCATTAAAATCTTTTAAAATTCCTTTTCTTGTGTTATCAAAAGATATAATATCATCATCATCTATTTCTATTTGTATTTCTTTTCCTTTTAATTTTTCTAAAAGAGTAAAATCTTTCTTTTCTGTTTTACTTTGATAAGTAAGTATTTTCTTTATATCCTTTTTTAGATCAAAGTATCCTAATGCGAATACTAATAATACTACCCAATAATAATCCATTATTTATTTTCCTCCTCTAGAACTTTTATAGAAGTAATGATATCTATATCAATTAGTTTATTTATTGTTTCTTTTCCTTTTTTACATTCTACTTTTATGAAACTATTACTAACATCTTGCACTAATACAATCTTATTACTATCTATATACCCATCCATATAGTCATCATCTACAAGTAATATGCATTTTTTTCCTATAAGATTTTTTAAGATATTGTTAGGATTATCTTTTGTTTCAAGTTCTAACTTATTATCAGTTAAGTCATCTAAACTAACTTTAAATACTTTAGATAATAATATTGCTTGTGATAAGTCTGGAGATGTTTCTCCTCTTTCCCAGTTTGATATTGTTTGTCTTGTAACATTTAATTTTTCTGCTAAGGCTTCTCCTGAAAGTCCTTCTTTTTTTCTTAATAATAATATTTTTTCACTTATTTTCATATTCTTTTTCCTTTCACAAGTAGTATATCAAACTCATATAATTAGTCTATCAAATCTCTTTTTATTTTTGTAAAATTGTTTTAACATTTTTAAAATGGTATAGTTAAATTTGCTAAAACTATAATTGCAACTACTATAAATCCTATAAAATTTGCTAATAATGGGATTGCAATACAATTTAATTTCTTATCATTTCTTTTTTCTTTTGGTGTGAAATGAACAGTTATACCTATCATTATTTGACATACTATTTCAATTACAACGGCATACAATATACAATATTTTAATGGTGATAATAATGTTTCTATCAATTTTGTAGTACTACTCAAATAATAGCTGTTTCCTTTTATTAAACTTATTTGTTCACTCTCTAATATTATTATTGCTACAACGAATGCTATTATAAAACAAATTATTGAACACTTTTTAGTAGACTTATTTAAATTATTTTCCATTTTTACTCCATTATTTTTATTTTTCTATGTATCCGCTTATTCCTTTAGTATACATATCATCTGTTATAGATTTATATTTATTTCCATCATAGTCATCAGTAAATCCATTGTATGCTTTATATATTTCACCAGTATCAGTATTATAAACTCTTTCGTATCCTAGTGTTGCATCACTTTGTTTTTGACTCATTATGTCATAGCTATTACTTCTTTTGTTCCAAGAATCCATAATTCCATTTGTTATTTCATTACATACGCTTCTTACATAATTAAAGTTTTTCATAACTGCATCTTGAGCACTTGCAAAACCATTCATAAATGCATCAGTAAATTCTAATGATGAAGCGATAGTGTTTAATGTTTCTTCCCAATTAATTAGGTCATCTTTTGGAGCACTTATAAATATAGCATCATAAACGCTTAATGGATAAGTATCTATTTTCTTTCCTCCGGTTATATTTTTATTCACATAATAGCTTCCTGCATCATATACATATGCTGTAAAAATTCCTTCTAATTCTTTGTTATTGTTATCTTTAAATGTTGCCCTTAAAATATCTCCACCTATTGTTGAAGTACCTAAATTATCAACCACTTTAAATTCATTAATAGTTGGAAAAGTAAAATCTTTTGTGTTATTAAGTTTACCTAAGTCATTAAATATTTTATAGAATGCTTCAGTTGTTTTTGGTGATAACACTGATGTTTTAGCAAATATATCGTTTGGATAATATTTTTGTTGCCATTCTTTAGCTTCCTTTGATTTATTGTATCCTTCTGTTTTTAAATTAAAGAAGAATTGATATGATTCATCACTTGGATTATATGCTTTTATTGTGTAATGAATGTAATCACCCAATACATCTACTTTCCATCCTTCTGGTATTTTTAATTTTATTAGGTCATTACTATAATCAACTAACTTTATTTTTTTAGTTTCACTTTCTCTTATTTTAACATTTTCTTTTGTACATGCAGATAAGCTTAGAAATAGAACCCCACATAATAAAATAGATAATATTTTTTTCATTATTTTCTCCTTCTATACTCACTTTAAAT
>CAVIUL010000069.1:0-9874 GCA_963645885.1 bacterium
ATCCTACTCATTTTAACCGGAGTTAAAAACATTTCATCTATATAATTTAAATCAGAAATACTAACTATCTCATCAAAAAAATGATAGTTATTGTGAATTATTTTTTTAAGTAATTTTCTTTTGTTATACGTCATAAATCCAACTTCAGAACCGCATAATATCAAAATATTCCATTTATCATTATAATCATATGAAAAGGAAGAAACTAATTTCATATTATCATTTTTTATTATATCAATTATTGCATTATAAACTTGAATATTTATATTTTTACTATCATAATCTATTCTTAATTCTAATTTGTCAAATATATATTTAAAAGCAATATTAAAAATAGGCCATTCATTATTTGAAGATTTCATTAAAAAAAAGGACAGTTGTTGCAAATATTTATTATTTAAATCGATATAAAAGTTTTTAAATGATTGTCTTTCATTATATTTACATTCCTTTTCAACCTCTTCGCCAAAAAAATCACCATAAAAATTTATTGTATCAACATTGCAATTTAAAACTTCACAAATTGGCATTACATAATTTGATAGAATGGAATTAAATTTTAATTTTATATTTTTATTTTTAATATAAAATACTAAGCTTCGATATTTTTTCATACATCATCCCTAATTTATTATATCATATATTTTTTAAATAAAAAAAATCGCATAAGCGATTATTTTTAAATATGGTGTCCTCGGCACGATTCGAACGTGTGACCGACGGCTTAGAAGGCCGTTGCTCTATCCAGCTGAGCTACGAGGACATCTGAAAATTACTACTAAATTATACAACACTATTTTCCAGTTTTCAAGTACTTTTTTAATTTTTTTTAATACTTACAATATTATTATGATCTTTTGTACTAAAAATAACCTCATTTACATCTAAATTATCAAAAATACTTTGAGAAACAACATATTTTACTTCTTCTAATATAGTCTTATTTGATGAATCACTAAAGATATATTCATTAAACACCAAATCTATTTTATCATCTGTTATTTTACTTTCTTCAAGAATAACATTATCAGATACAAAACTACTTAAATTATCTTGAGCATTAACAGTACTTTTAAGTTCATCTATAATAATATCAATTTTAGAACTAGATATATTACTAACTTTAGTAATCGGAACATAATATTCACTAGAATTATCTTTTTTAACAAAATAAACAGTTGTTTTATCAATATCATTTAAACTATCTAAATCATACTTCTTATTTATTCCAAAACCTCTTGTTAAAGGATATGGTATACTCTTTTTAGAATTAGGAAGTTCTATAAACTTTTCCCCATCAACATTTATATATACATTATTAATTCCATTTATTTCTGTAAGAGTATAAACTATTGCTTCAACCATAGATTCTTCAATATATTTATTAACACTTAATAACTCTTTACTAAAATTCAAATATACGCTTTCCTTTTTAACACTTACATCCTTTAATATAGTTTTCTTGGGTATCAAAGAATAGAAATTTTCTAAGTTCTCATCCCCCTTAATTAAAATATTAATTTTACTTCTAATTACTTTTTCAATATCAGTTTCATCATAATAACTAATAACTCTAGATACATAATTATTTTCATCAAGTAAATAAACTATATTCTGAAGTTCCTTCTTACTATCTTTCTCATTAACTTCTACTTCAAAAGAAGGACTAGGTACTAAATAGAAAAGAAGTAAAAGTCCAAAAATCAAAGTACTAACAAAAATTTTATTCATCGCATATTTTTTTATCATATTACTAAATATTATGCACTTAAAAATAAAAAATTCACTTTTTAAAGTGAATTATAATGAAATTTCTCCTAATTTCAGTAGTTCAATTACAGCCCCTGCTCTTCCCTTACATCCTAACTTCTGCATAGCATTACTTACATGATTTCTAACAGTTTTCTCACTAATTTTAAGTTCAAGAGCAATCTCTTTAGTAGTTTTATTAAGTACTAGAAGTTCAAACACATCTTTTTCTCTTTTAGTTAATATATTTCCTGTCATAAACACCTCTTTCAACATTTACCTATGTTTCTAAGATAATTTATGACACACTTTTAAATAATGTGAAAGAGATATGCCTATTTTTCAAACTTAATCGTTATATTTTTCTTATCTTTAAACTCTTCTTGAACACTTCTCATAATATCATTCGCAAGCTTAGTATTATGTTCACTAGAAGCAATAGTAATTTTAATATTATCATTATTTATTTCAACGAATGATTTAATTTTAAAATTATTAAGTATTTTATCTTCTAAGTATGTTTCTTTTCCTTTAGCTAAATTAAGTATTTGAAGTTCTTCAAAAGCAGCATTCTTTACTTCAGTAGATGATGAAGGTGAAGTAATCTTATTTTGAAGTTCACTCATAACAGAACTTATTTCTTCATCTCTTTCTACTCTAAGAGCCACTAATTTATCATTCTCAGTTACAACTACATCAACATTCTTATTTACGTTTTCTAAAGCTGACTTACTAAATATATCACTAGGAAGAGTAATATAATAAACACCTAAAATAAGAATTAATGAAAATAATGTTACAAACCATAAATTTTGTCTATTCATTTATCCACCTCTAGTAAAGTATATTTATGAAAGAAAAATTTATCACAAAAAAAGATTAAGAATTACTTAATCTTTCTACATTCAAAATAGAATCTCTTATCATCTGAGTGTCCCATACTAAATGTTTTTCTTGGAAGTGCACCATCTAATATAACTGATTTAAATAAATCACTCTTTTCCATCTTAGGAAGTAAGAATCCTATATTATCTTGTTTACTACCCATTTCACGAGTTGCTTCTTCTCCATGAATATAATCAATTTTACCAGCAAATTCTTGTAGATAATCATCTAAGAAACTTTGAAGTGTTCCAACTGCAAGATTACTAGTAGCATCTTCTATATAAATAGTCTTTTCACCAGCAGAAGTAATATATGTAAGTTTTTGTCCATTGCCATCAGTATTAATTACAAATCTCTTATACATTTGAGTTAATAAATGTTCTACATCACAATCAAATATTACTCTATGAATTGGTTCAAAATCTAAAGCATCACTATGAATATTAACTAATTCTACTAATGCATATCTACTAGGATGTTTTAAAGCTTCTTCAGTGCCTAACTCTCTCTTAATCTCTTCATAACAAGATTTAGCTGTAGCTAAACTATGGTTCCCGTCTCCCATCGCATAAACACATGGATATTCTTCATTAACTCCATATTTATTATTAAAGTAATTAATTTCTCCTAAAGCTTCAAGTTTTCTAGTTACTTCATCAATAACTGGACCACTTAATTTATATCCTTTAGAGTGTCCACCATTAAGCATTAAATCAAAGTCATATATAACGTCTTCACTAGTTACTTTATTCTTTAATGATTCAATTATCTCTTTTTTCTCATCATCAATAAGAATCATAATATGAGGAAGCTCTAACGGAGCATTAATTCTAACTTTCTTTCTAGGTGGTATTCTTTCTATAACTGTCTTTTCAGTAGCTCTAACTAAGCTCTTACTGCCAAAGTTATAGTCATAACTTTCTAAATCTATCATGCCGATAAGACCTTCACGAACTTTACCAGTAGAATCAGTTCTTTCTAAATAAATCATTGTATCTTCTAAAGTATCAAAAATATCATTATCCAAGTATTCATTCATAGTCTTATTAATATTTTCAATTCTTTCATTAACATTCTCATCCTCAAGATATACTTCAGGTAAAGTAATCTTATATGTAGAAGGTTTATCTCCTACTAAATCTTTAACTTTATTCCAATACTCTATTTGAGAAGTATATTGATCACAAGCAATTACACTCCATAAATTATAATCAATATTCTTTTTTGGAATTAATATGTTACATCTTTTAAATGGTACCTCCATCTTATCATCTCCTTATAACCATAATAAACCAAATAAAAAAGAGTTTCAACTCTTAATTATAACTTGATATAGTTTTTTCTATAATTCTCTTAATATCTCTTTCATTAAATGGTTTTGATAATAAATCAACTATAGGATAATTAAATGCTTCATCTACTTGATCACGAGTATCATTACCAGTTATAACAGATACAGGTATTTTAATGAATAAATTATTCTTTTTAAAGTATTCTAGTACTTCAAATCCATTAACATTTGGCATATTTAAATCAAGTAAACATGCTTTAATTTTATCAGCATTTGGTCCACTAACCATCTCTATTGCACGAGCTCCATCACTAGCAATAAATACTTCATATCTGTCATCAAATATTTTTTTAATGAAGTTTGCAACTAAATTAGAATCATCTACTACTAATATAGCTCCATTTTTAGGTCCACTAACCATATCACTAATTACATTTTCAGTAACTTCACGTCCTAAATATTTCTTTGATAAGTTAATCACTCTATGAGCTTCATCAAGTAAAGTCTTATAATTATCATAAACAAACATTAAATCATTAGCTTTACTTTTTAATTCAAATTGATAAGCAAGATCAGCTAAACTTACAAATCCTAAATAACGAGCATCACTCTTTAAAGAATGTACCTCAATTGCATAATTTGGCATATCGCCAGTTTCTCTATACTTTCTAAGATTAGCTAATTTTTGATCTACCATTTCTAAGAAATCAGACATAGTAGCATCATACATATCCATATCTCCAAATAATTCTAAAGCTTTTTCTACATTTACCCCATTACTAGTTAACAAATTTACATCTCTCATATTCCGTCTCCTACCTAACTAAATTTATTATATCATAATTTATTATTTCTTCAAATATTTTTTGATTACTCTATTAAGTTCTTCTTTAACTATTGGTTTACTTAAATAATCATTAAAACCTTTACCAAGATATTCTTCTCTCATACCAGTTATTGCATTAGCTGTTAAAACGCATACTGGTGTATCAAAATTATCTATTTCTTTAAGTTTTACTAAAGTTTCACTACCACTCATCTTAGGCATCATATCATCAAGCAATATTAAATCATATTTTTCCCCATTAGCAATCTTAGTAATACATTCACTACCACTACTAACACATTCTATATCACATTTATATGCCTTTAATAAACGTTCAGCAACTCTTAAATTTAATTGATTATCATCAACTACTAATACTTTTTTGCCTGAAGCATCAACTACTTCATCGCTAGGTTTTTCTTCTTTTTCTTCTTCAAGAATTAATTTATTTAACTCTTCACCGCTAACAATCTTTTGATCTATTGATAAAGTGAATATACTACCTTTTCCATATATACTTTGAACAGCAACATTTCCTCCCATCATTTCAACTAATTTTTTTGTTATCGCAAGACCAAGTCCAGTTCCCTCAGTAGTAGTTTCTCTTTCAACACCAAGTCTTTCGAATTTAGTAAATAGTTTTTCTATATTTTCTTTCTTTATTCCTATACCAGAATCTTCAACACTTATTATTAAACGAATTATATCATCTTTAACAACACTTCTTACTCTAAATTCAACAAAACCTTCTTTAGTATATTTAACAGAGTTAGTAAGTAAATTAAGTATTACTTGTTTAACTCTCATCCCATCTCCATATAAATATTTAGGAATACTTTCATCATAACTATATTTAAATTCTAATGGTTTATCCCCTATTCTAGCTTTAGTAAGTAACACAAGTTCATCAAACATTTTATAAAAGTTATAGTTTGTATCTATTATCTCAAGTTTATTAGCTTCAATCTTAGACATATCAAGAATACCATTTACTAAATCAAGCAATGAATCACTTGCCATAATAATATTTTTAACGTCTCCTTTAGCTTCTTCACTAACACCAGGATTTTCAAGTAAACTATTACTAAAACCACATATAGCATTCAAAGGAGTTCTAATCTCATGACTCATACTACTTAAGAAATCACTCTTAGCTTGATTAGCTTTAACAGCAGCATCTTTAGCTTGATTTAATTGTTCAATCATCTTAACATCAGGGTTTTCAATAGTGAAATACATTACTGCGGTTAATAAAGCTTGCATTGGTATAACCAAAAATAATCCCGGAAATAAATATTGTATGACCATACATAAACTTCCTAAAAAATAAAATAAAAGCATTGGTATATATTTCTTACTTAAAATACGTTTTTGTGTTTTAATTGTACAAAAAAGCATAAGTAAAATACAAACAGCAGAAATTAAATAAACATAAGTAACAGCTGGTCCGCTTGAATAAATAGCAGTATCAGTCCTTATTAGTTTAACATTTAAACATAAAGCAACTACACTTAAAAGAATAAAAACCAAAACAATAAGTATACGTTTTTTCTTACTTTCAAAATAATCAGTTTCAAATGATATTGTAAAAAAATATAAAGTAAAGCAACATATCCAAAAGAGCATACAAACAAGAAAAAATTTATTGGCAAATACATTAATAAAAGAATAAATAGGATAATTAATAAAAGTGTAATATGTTAAAATACCACATCCAAGTAATACCAATGTACCAATCAAAATATAAGAATAAAGTTTATTCTCAAACTTATCTATTTTTTTCTTCGAAAAGAAAATAATAGATAACATTACAGTATAAACAAATTGAGTAGCAGTTATTAAAACCAAATTTGACATTTCTAATCACCTTATCATAATAAAAGTATAACATAAAAAGAAACTTAAAACATTAAAAAAAGTTATTTTTTAAATAACTTTTTTTAATTTTACCTCATTACTAGATAAAACATTGTATGAGAACTTAATATTATCTTCATTAGAATCAATATAAGTATAATCTCCATCATACTTTTCTAATGATTTATAGTCTACCTTAGACATAGGTGTTAAAGGTAAAGCATCCAGAAAAACCCATTTTGTTGGTAAATCTCTTGTAGTTAATGTTCCATCAGATAATATACTTTCAGACAACAATTTAGTAATTTCTTTTTCAGGTAAAGACTTATACTCTTCTTTTAATACGCAGAATATAATAGGCATTTTACCATTTTTATTATCATCATAATATCCAGAAATAGAACATCCTTCTAAAAATCCATATGACATTATTTTCTTTTCTAATGAACCAGGATGGATTTTATAACCATCAAATCTAGAAAAGCCTCTATCCATACGTTCTATATGACATATTATTCCATTTTTATCAAATGAAACAATATCTCCAGAAGCTAAATATTCCTCACCATCAATATCTCTATATGTCACAGGGTTACCAATCTTATCATTTTTTAAAATACATGTTGGGCCTTTAAATAAAGCTTCCCCTTGAACAGTATCAGTATTTGAATCGAACTTTACAAGCCTATTAGTACCCGGTTCAACTATTGCAATCTCTGTTAAAGGTAAAGCATGACCAACACTTCCGTATTCATTTGCATTAGAAGAAGTATATGTAGCACATCCAGATAATTCACTCATTCCATATCCTTTAGTAACAACACATTTAGCACCATGAAGTTTTAACCATTCATTAATTTTTATTTCATCTTCTTTAGTTAAACTATCTCCACCAGCAACTAAACATTGTAAGAATGAAAAATCAGCATTTTTTAAAGCAGGATCTTTAGTCATAGCAACAAACCAAGTTGGTACACCAAAAACTATATTAGATTTGTTTTTATATATTAATCTACCTATCTTAGAAAAATCGAATTTAATAATATGTTGTAAATTCAAACCATAACTAAACCCAGTATGAGCGCAATCCGAAGAACCATAAGCAGCAAAATATGGTAAAATATGTAGTAACTTTAATCCTGGTTCATATTCTAAATTAGCAAGTTCATGTTGATATGCCATAGCATTCATATTTTCATTTGTTATCGTAATAGGTTTTGGTACTCCGGTACTTGAACCTGATGTATGTGTTATAATTGCAGGTGTATTCGGAACATAAATTCCTTTTTCATTTTGAGTATATCTAGAATCAGATAACAAATCACCATAACTTAAAGACATATCATGAATTCTAGATTTGTTTAAATTCGAAATAGTATTTTTAAGTCTACCTATTCCAGAAATAATTTTAGATGCAGATAAAAATGGAGATACTCTAATAATTTTACTAATACTTCTATCTAGCAAATCATTTTTTATTGGTGTAATTAATTCTTCGTATAAATCGTCTAAAACAAAGACAGCCTTTATATTTTCGTTTTCTAACATTTTTAGCAAAGTATCTGCTTTAGTTCTCGGATCAATAAAATCACAAATCACACCATTTCTAATAGCACCATATTGTAGGAAATTAGATTCTGGCATATCTGGTAAAATAGCTGCTACTCTATCGCCTCTAGATAAACCGAGATTTTTAAGTACTTTAGCAGCCATATCAGTGCTTTCTTTAAATTCACCATAAGAAATTTCATTACCCAAGTAGGAAATCGCTATGTTATCTTCTCTATTTTTATTTTTTTCAAACATATAATCATAAGCAGTTTTCTTATACTTACTCTCATCAACAGTTGGATTACCATATCTTTCAATTGACTTTGTTTCTAACGTAGTCCCCTTATATGTTTCCATACTTACACCCCTTTATTTGCCTAGAGTATAACACTTTTGATACTTAATTTAAAGATTTCTGTTGACAAAATGTATCAACTTTGTTACAATATTAGCCATATGAAGAAGATGTATGACTATATTAACTATATTGAGGTAGATAAAACACCTGAAGAATTATATAAAGAATTTATTAAAGATTTTGTATCTTTCAGAAAGGAAAATAATCTAACTCAAGAATTATTAAGTTTATATTCTAAAGTAAATAGAGTCAAAATAGCACGTATAGAAAGTGATATGCATAGTCCTACTATTAAAGCTATGATTGATATTTTAGGACCTTTAGGATACACTCTTAAAATTGAAAAAGTTAATAAAAAGAAGAAAAAGGAAAATAAAGACTGTTAATTTTAACAGTCTTTATTTTTTAATCCAAACATATACTCCATCTTGATTTTCAGGTTTATATTTCATTCCACATTTAACATAGAATTCTCTATTACCATGAGTAGGAGTTGCTTCTAATTGAAATTGCTCTCCAGGACTTAATACATCTTCAATTCTTTTTAATAAATGAGTTACTACTAGTTTACCATAACCATGTTTTTGATAATCAGGATGCACTAATATATCAGAAAGAACACCTTTAGCACTATAGTCTCCTACTACTCTACCACAAGCAATACATTTATTATCTTTAATAATAGATACCATGCACATAGTATTTTTAAGAGCTCTTTCTAGTTGCTCTATTGAAAGTAATTTCCAACCAGAAGATTCTCTCAAAGAATATAAATCTTCAGCGTTCAAACTATCAACTATTTTAATATCATTCATTATAAATACCTCATATTAAAGATTCTTAATTATATCTTTAGCATTTATATCATAACTATCTATTTCATTTAAATTAATGTATCTAACCTCATAATAGTTTTCATTTGTCATTCTTTCTAACTCTTCTCCACCTAACCTAGGTGTTCCATTTATTATTTTGCATAAGAAATAATTCGCTATAGTGTCATCATACTCTTCAGTACCTAAAAACCTAACAACCTCTATATCAACATTAAATTCTTCTTTAAGTTCACGAATAACATTTTCTTCAAGTGTTTCTCCTTCTTCAAGACCACCACCAGGTATTACATAATATTCTTTAACACTACCATCTTTTTTAATTTTTCTTCTAAACATCGCAAGTAATTTACCATCCTCAATAATAATTGCTCTTGAACTAACTCTTTTTTTCATTTTCCTCCTTAATCTTCTTGCTACTTATATATTGCTACTTTAATAACCGCTATTATGAACTGTTGTCAACAAAAAAAGACTGCATAAGCAGTCAATATTATATTAAATCAATTCTTCTTAAGATTTCT
>CAVIUL010000070.1:0-9868 GCA_963645885.1 bacterium
TGTAATATTTTAACATATATTAAAATCATTTAAAAGAATAAAAGTTTAAATAATTAAAAAACTATGAAATATAATTCATAGTTTCTTTGTGATTGCACAATTAATATTTATTTTTCAACTACTGATACTATTTTTTCACTATCTAATAATCTTTCATCAGTTAATACTTTATTATCTGATGTTTTAATATATACGTTAGGTGAAGCTGTAAGTGATTCATCATTTAGAGTAATATTATCTGTTACACATATTTGTGTTGCTTCTTTAACTTCCATATCAAATGCTGTGCCTTTATATGAACTGTTAGTTCTAACATTTTCCATATCATCTTCAATTCTATATACGCTTCCGTTTGACGTTAAGATGTAGAATACAGCAGAACCGGATCCTTCAGCACCAAATCCTGCACCTACAGAAATTGCATTTTCCAAAGAAAGAGTATAACTTAAATTTGCATAATTATGCGTTACTTTTACTTCTTTATTTGAAATAATACTTATTGAGAATGGTAATTCATCATCTACACCAGCAGTAGCAGTTGTTTTATTCGTAAAGTCTAGTTTACTAAGTTTACTTGCTAAACTATTAATTTTTACTTCTTTATAGTTATTTATATTTTCGCTCGTATTATTTTGTTCATCTTTTATGTTGTTATCTTCATTTGTTTTGTCATTTTCTACTTGTGATTGATTATTATTAGTAGGCTTATTATCCGTTTTGATAAAGTTACTATAAATTATATAACCTGTTTCTAGTATTAATAACACAAATATTATTACAAATAATATATTCTTTTTTTCCTTTGTTTCTTCCATTTTTATTCCTCCATTATAATGGTATCACTATTTAACTTTGATATAAACAAGTTTTTTATACTTTACATGTACTTTTTTATAAAAAAACTATGAATTATATTTTCATAGTTTTGTTTCTTACTTCACTTTTTACTGCCATAAGTGCTTTTGCAAATTCTTCTTCATTTGGTATCTTTGGTAAAATATAATTTATTGAAGTAAAATAATTATGTTTATTTAAACTATTTGACATATCTTCTATATTCTTAGGAGTTACTATTCCTCTTTCTACATTATAGTATGTATATAATGCAAGAGCTTCTCCTATAAAATATTTAAATCTTGTTTCAATTGCATGATATATTCTTCTAGCATATTTTGGTTTTTCCTTAAATTCGCTTATATTAATTTTTGTTGAATCGAATCTTTTAATAACATTTGTAATTTCTTTCAATGCAGCTGCACTATTATATAGTCTTCTTAAATAATATTTTAAAAATTCATTTGCGTCATCTCTTAAAATAAGATTATCTTCCATATATCTATATAATAGTAGTTCATACATTCTAGATACCCCTTCTGATAAAAAAGCTCTATCTAATGATTCATCTTCTTCACTAGAATTTTGTGAATGTATAAATTCATGTGTTAGGATAAACGCGTCTAAAGTTGTTCCTCCAAGTGGCATGTTTATATTTTTATGTCCATCATCATCTGGATCATAATATGCATATTCTCCATTTTCTTCTACACTTTCTTCGTCTTCTAAATAATATAGATTTACTGTTCCATCATTTAGAAATTTTTCAAAATTATTTCCATAATTATCACTAACTGAATCTAAAAATTCTTTTGTTAATTCAATTGTATCTTTTATACTACTCTTTGTGTAGTTTCCTTCTGGAACAAGTTCTTTAGAATGGTCTAGTCCTTCCATTGTTGCTTTTATAAGCATATCTAAGTAATCCACATGATCTTCTACCATTTCTAATAGTATAGAATCATGAGCGAAAATTTTTAAATTATAGTATCCTTCTTCTGTGAATTCTTTTTTGTTTGCCATATTATTTTTTCTCTATTATATCTCTTGCTGCTACTAGACCTGTTGCTGCTGCTGTTACTATGTTTCCTGCTTTACCAGCTCCATCGCCAACAAAATATATATTATAATTTTCAAGTTTAAATTTATTGTTAGTATCTATTTCATTACTAAAGAATTTGATTTCTGGTCCATAAAGTAATGTTTCATCATTGTTAACACCTGGAATTATTTTATCTAATTTTTCTAAGCCTTCTAAAATATTTGTAATTATTCTATGAGGAAGTACTAGTGATAAATCACCTGCTACGCAATCTTTAAGTGTTGGTTCAATAAAACCTTTATTTATTCTTTTCCATTCACTTCGTCTTCCTTTTTTTAGATCTCTAAGCGATTGAATTATTGGTTTTCCATCTCCTAAAGTATTAGCTATTCTAGCAATGCTTTCTCCATATAATCTTGTATTTGTTACTGGTTCTGTAAGACCAACTTTACTAATAAATGCAAAGTTTGAATTATTAGATTTAATATCTTTTAATGAGTGCCCATTTACACATATAAATCCATAGTAGTTTTCTTTAGCTACGAATCCTCCTGGATTAGTACAGAATGTTCTTATTTCATCAGTGTAGGTATCAGTCTTTATAAATATTGTTGGATCATAAATTACATTAGTAATATCTTCTAATATTTCTTTTCTTACTTCTACTCTTACACCTATTTCTATACTTTGACTAGTGTATGGAATATTATATTTATCAGCTAATTCTTGTATCCATTTAGCTCCTGTTCTACCTGGGGCTACTACAACATTTTTAGCTACTATGCTTTCTTTTCCATCTATTACTAATTCATGTTCATCTTCTTTTTTACTTATTATATCTGATACATTAGCGTTTTCATATATTTCTACACCTTTGTTTTCTAAATAATCAGTAAAATCTTTTATGTAACCTGGTAATTTATCACTACCTAAGTGTTTTTGTTTAATTACTAAAAGCCTAGCTCCTGTTTTAGCAACTTCTTTTTTTATTTGATTTGCTTCATCCATATTTGATGGATAAACATCGCTATCCATTTTAAATTTAGTAAATATTTCTTCTGTATCATCTATAAGTTTGTATGCTTCTGATTGTGACATATACTTAAATAAATCACTTTTTCCAAGCTTTGGTATAAAGTTTAATTTTCCATCTGAGAATGTTCCAGCTCCACCATATCCTGATAAGATTTGGCAAACTTTACAATTAACACATTTACCACCATTGACTTTCATAGGACACATTCTTGTTTCTGCTCTATGTCCTTTGTCAATAAGTGCTACTTTTATTTTTGGATTTTTTTCTTTAAGTTCATAAGCACAAAATAATCCTGCTGGACCTGCACCTATGATTGCCACATCATACTTTTTCATACTTATTATTTATTCTCCTTATTCATTTCTTCTTTTTCTAACTCTCTATAAGCAACTTTACCAACTGCTGTTTTAGGAAGTGATTCTCTAAATTCATATTCTGCTGGTAAACTATAAATTGCTAGATTTTTTTCACAGTGTTTTCTAATGTCTTTTTCTAATTCTTTACTTGGCGTGTAACCTTCTTTTAGAACTACAAATGCTTTTGCTACTTGTACTTTTCTTGGGTGAGGTATTCCAATTACTGTACTTGTAAACACTGCTGGATGTTGATTTATTATTGTTTCTATATGTGATGGATATAAGTTATAGCCATTAGAAATGATTATTCTTTTAACTCTTTGTTTGAAGTAAACAAATCCATCTTTATCCATGCATCCAACATCTCCAGTATGTAACCAAGTTCTTCCATCTTTATGTACTTGAAGTGTTTGGATAGTTTCTTCTAAGTTATTTAAGTATCCCATCATTACCGTTGGTCCACTTATACAAATTTCTCCATCTTCTCCGTATGGTACTGTATCATGTGTTCCAACTCTTACTATTTTAAAGTATGTATCTGGGAAAGGAATTCCAATAGAACCTTCTCTATATTCACCTGTTGGTGTTACACATATTGCTGCACTTGCTTCAGTAAGTCCATATCCTACTCTTACTTCTGCTGTACTTCCGTGTTCTTTAAAGTATGCATCAACTTTATTTTTTAAATCTCTTGACATAAAGTCTCCACCACTTATTGCACATTTTAAATGAGCTAAATCATGTTTTCCAAGTTTCATTTTAGTCATACTTTCATAAAGCGATGGTACTGCACATACTATTGATATTTCATGTTTATGAAGAAGGTGTGCAAATTCTTTCGGTGAGAAGTTTGGTATTAATACTACTCTCATTCCACAACATAATGTTGTATGAATACATACTCCTAAACCAAATCCATGGAATATTGGTAAAATTGCTAATATTGATTCTTTATTGCCAGATTGTTCTATCATTTTATGACAAGTAAGTGCTAAAGCATTAAAGTTAAGGTTTGATAGAAGTATTCCTTTTGGTTTACCACTTGTTCCACCACTATAAAGAATAACTGCTGGATCGTTTGGCCCTTTAAGGCAAGCTATTTCTCCTTCATAATCATATCCATAATTTATAAATTCTTTCCAAGTCATGATATCATCAGAAAGTTCTATTTTTGGTACAGTTCCTCTACTTTTAAATTTATATAAGAACTTTTTAATATTTTTTAAGCTTTCTCCGACTGATGCTACAACTATTTTATTTACTTTAGTATTATCTATAATATTATGTATTTTTTCATATATTAAATCTAATGTTAAAAGAAAAGTTGCTCCTGAAGTATTTAAATAATCTTGTATTTCATTTTCAGCTGACATTGGGTGTATTAAAGCAGCAACTGCTCCTATCATATTTGCAGCATAAAACATCATTACTGCTTGAGGTGTATTTGGCATGAAGATAGCAATTTTATCTCCTTCTTTTACTCCTTCAGCTTTTAATGATTTTGCTGTATCTCTTATCATTTCATAGAATGTTCTATAAGTATAAGTTCTTCCATAATATTCAATTGCTATATCTTCCGGATATCTAGCAACTGCTTCTAATAAGTACCCTACCATTGTTCCGTTAGGATACTTTAGGTGTTCAGTTACACCATCTTTATAATATTTAGTCCAAGGAGTTAGAACTATATTTTTACGTATAGCTCTATCATACTCCTTTTGTTCTTTCTTTATCTTTTTTGCTTCGTCTTTTAAAATGCGAAGTTTTTCTTTTTGAGCCTTTTTGGCTTCTCTTTTATTTATTTTTTCTTGTTTTTTATCTATTTTTTCTATTTCTTCATTATTCTTCATAATCTATTTTTGCATCTGCTCTTTCTTCCAGTAATTCTGGGTTATTAATTATATATTCAAACATTTTTAATGATTTAGCAAAATAATAACCATCTGCGATTCTTTCATCCATATTCATACCAAAGTCACAAACATCTATAACTTTTGTTTTTCCATTTTCATCTACTGTAGTTTCTTTATGAATTTTTCCAATTGTTGCTAGCATTGAACTAGTACCAAAATTAGTAAGATTATGGTAGATTGAACCAATACCAAAATTTCCTAAGTTTGAAAGAATAGCTGTACTATAATATAAGTTATCCTCTACTAAACTTCCTGGAATCCAACCTTTTTTATCTAACCATTTAATAAATCCTACTAAAGGAATTCTAATAATACCTGGCATATGTCCAATAACATCTACAGCATTATTAGTATTTTCTT
Source organism: bacterium (assembly GCA_963645885.1). GTDB lineage: Bacteria > Bacillota_I > Bacilli_A > RF39 > UBA660 > CAG-1000. Next base: position 5,542 of record CAVIUL010000070.1, read on the forward strand.
TTTTATCTGTTTGTTTTGAAGCTCTTAATTTCTTAACTCTTGCATATACTTTTTTACTAACAGTATCTAAAGTATCGTCTTCATCTATTTTTAAGTTAATCATTACTTCTTCACTATAATCTTCAAATGCAATTTTTGCAGTGAAAGCTATTATTACATCATTTCTTCTATATGTCTTTCTATCACATACAAATCTATTTAATAATTCTCTATTATAGAATAGTTTTGCAAAAGCCATAGTAAATGCATGAAAATATGTTATTCTCATATCTGGATTTTCTTTTTTCTTTTTTTCTATAAACTTTACTAAGTTTGTTACATCTATCTTTTGATTGATATATACATCAGCATCACATCTTCTAGGTTTTAAATCAATACATAATTGATGTAATCCGTCTACTTTAACTCTCTTTCCATCTCTTCTGTCACCAAATTTCTTTTTCATTAAAAAATACCTCACAATTCTATATTTATTATATAGAAAATCGTGAAGTATTGCAAGTTTATGCTAACAAAACGTATGTATAGTATGCAATGAACATTAATATCATAAGTGCACCTTCTAATCTAGAAAGTACTTTATCGTTACGTGCAAAATAATATAAAGTAAACGCTGCAATGTGTACTGCAAGTACATCTATAAGGTTAAAATTAGCTGATGAGAAACCTCCATATATTAAAAGTGGAAGCCCTAGAACTATTCCTATATTAAATATATTAGTTCCAATTATATTACCAAGAGCTATGTCAAACTCGCCCTTTTTAGCGGCAACTACTGTCATTGTCATTTCTGGAAGTGATGTTCCAATTACTATAACAGTCATTGTTATTATTTTAGTACTTACATTTAACGTTTCTGCTAATACCTTTGCATTATCAACAACTAAATCACTAGCAATTATAATTCCTACGCAGCATGCTATTGAAAGCAATATTGATGTTAACATTTTATATTTTGGTTTACTATATTCAAAAAAGCCTTGTTTTGTTTTTACAACTGATATTATATAGAATATAAATACTCCAAAGAAGAATATAAATAATAATCCATCATATCTATCCAGTATAAAATTATCAGGTGTCCCTCCAATGTAATGAGCTATTATTGACAAACTAAATACTGTTGTTATTACTAGTAATATTGGTAGTTCTTTCTTAGTGACATCATTTTTTACTTTTATAGGAGCTACGCATGCTGCTAAACCAATTATCAACAAGATATTAACAACGTTACTTCCAAGTACATTAGCAAGTGCTATATCACCACTACCTGAACTTATACTTTGAAATGATATTGCAAGTTCTGGGGCACATGTACCAAATGCTGCTACAGTTAGAGCTATCATCATTTTAGACATCTTAAAATTAGTTGCAATAGAACTTATCGCATCTACAAATATATCTGAACATTTAATTAAACCATAAAAGCCAATTAATAGTAAAATTATTGATAATACTATGTTCACACAAGCCCACTCCTTATTCTAGATATATTATAATATACAATTTAATTTTTTTAAATATATTTTGTAATTATTTGTCACAACTTGCTTTAATGAATGAATCAAATAATGGATGTGGTCTAGTTGGTCTAGATTTAAATTCAGGATGGAATTGACAAGCTATGAAATGTTTATGCTTTGGAAGTTCTATTATCTCTACTAAGTTAGCTTTTTCATTAAGTCCTGAAAATACCATACCATTTTCTTCAAGAATATTTTTATATTTATTATTAAATTCATATCTATGACGATGACGTTCTAAAATAATATCTGTTTTATAATCCTGGTATGCAAGTGTTCCCTTCTTAAGAGTGCATTCATAATTTCCTAGTCTTAAAGTTCCTCCCATATTAACAATAGACTTTTGATCAACCATTAAATCTATTATAGGATTTTCACATGTAGGATCAAATTCTGTACTTGATGCATTTTCTATCCCACATACATTTCTTGCAAATTCTATAACAGCAAGTTGCATGCCTAAACAAATACCTAGAAATGGAATATTATTTTCACGAGCATACTTTATTGCTTTGATTTTACCTTCAATACCCCTGCTTCCAAATCCACCCGGTACTATAATACCTTTAGAATTCTTAAATACTTCTTTTAGGTTAACTTTAGAGTCTTCAAGTTTCTCAGAGTCTACCCAATTAATATTTATCTTAGTATTGTATTTGTAACCTGCATGTTTTAAACTTTCACTAACAGAAATATATGCATCATGAAGTTCAACATATTTTCCTACTAAAGATATTTCTATCTCACTTTCTAAATTATTTACAGTTTCTATTAAATTATTCCATTTAGTTAGATTAGCTTTCTTAATAGGAAGTTTAAATTGTTTTAAAATTATTTCATCTATCTTTTGATTATAATAGTTAATTGGTATTTCATATATATTCTTTACATCTACTGAATCTATAACATTAGAAACTGGTACTGAACAGAATAATGATAGTTTATTTTTAATGGCTTCACTTGTATTAAAAGGAGCTCTACATACTAAAGCATCTGGTCTAATTCCCATATTTCTTAAGTCTCTTACACTATTTTGTGTTGGCTTTGTTTTAAGTTCATTAGAGCCATATATAAAAGGTATAAGAGTACAATGAATAAAGAATGTTTCAGTGCTTCCTTTTTCATATTGAATTTGTCTTAGTGCTTCTATGAAACTTTGACTTTCTATGTCGCCAACAGTGCCACCTATTTCAGTTATTACTATGTCTGCTCCACTAGTAATACCTGCTTCATAAACTTTATTTTTAATTTCATTAGTGATATGAGGAACCATTTGAACAGTTGCTCCTAAATAGTCACCATGTCTTTCTTTATCAATAACTGATTTATATATTTTTCCACTAGTTATGTTTGATGTAAAGTTTAACTCTTCATCAATAAATCTCTCATAATGTCCAAGGTCTAAATCAGTTTCACAACCATCATATGTTACGAATACTTCACCATGTTGTATTGGATTCATAGTACCAGGGTCCACATTAATATATGGATCAAACTTCTGCATGAATACTTTGTATCCTCTTGATTTTAATAGTAGTGCTACACTTGATGCTGTTATACCTTTTCCTAAACCAGAAACCACCCCTCCAGTAACAAAAACGTATTTTGTCATAAAATATTACCTCCAAAAAAAATGAACCCAGAGAGTTTTCTCTAGGCTCTATTTAATTATACAATTTTTATTACTCATAGTAAATATTTTAATTAGTTTTTAATGTGAAATATATTTATCTAGAATAATGAGTAAAATTATTCTTCGTCTAACTCTTCTTCTGTTTCTTCTGGTCGCTCGAATAATTTATCTATATTCTTTGTTGGAAGTAACATATAGTTATCTTTGTTTATTTCTATTTTGAATTTATTTGTTTCATGAGTTAATTCGTCTCCATCTATACACCATGATGGTGGAGTTTCATCAAACTCAAGTTCTATCTTATCAGTTTTAAAATATTTAAACACTGGTATATCATTAAGTTCTCTTCTCTTTAAGTAGTGAACTGCTCTTATAATATCCCATTTATTTTTTATTTCACAAAGTAATACTTCAAATTTATTATCATCTAGTTTTACATCATCATATATGTTGTCTACCCCACCAACTCTATTTGAATTAGTTATAAATATAAATGAGAATCTTCCTTCTCTTTGTTCTCCATTTACAGTATATTTTACATTATAGAATTGTAATTTTTGTTTTAGTTGTTGAATACCATAAATTACATATGCTAGTTTACCATATTTTTCTTTTAATTTTCTTGGTGTTGAATATGATATGTCAACCCATGCTCCTATACATGCTACATATACAAATGGATTTCCATTTATTAGACATACATCTATATTTTTTTGTGCTCCATTTAAAAGCATAACTAAATTCTTAGTAGTGTTTCCTGTCATACCATACATATGAGCTACATCATTTACACTTCCTAAAGGTAAATGTCCTAAAAGTATTGGTTTATGTCTTTCGATATTACCAGAAATTACTTCATTTAAAGTTCCATCCCCTCCAGCACATATCAAAAGATCAACATCTTTTAACTTCTTAGTTATTTCTTTTGCGTGTCCTTTATACTCAGTATATATAATTTCTACATCATAGCCATAGTTTTCAAATATTTTGTATAATTTTTTTACATCATTTCTATTTGTTAACTTTCCACTATTTGGATTGTATATAACAACACATTTCATCATATTTTCTTTTCCCTCGTAAATATTATATCAAATTTTTCATAATATTAATAGATTATATAATTTTATAAATTGGGAATAATATTTTTATGATATACTGTGTTGAGGGT
>CAVIUL010000071.1:0-9630 GCA_963645885.1 bacterium
CTTTAAGTGCTTCTTTTTGAGCTTTCTCATCCATACAATCACTACCTTAAATAAATTTTATCATAAAAAAAGATTATTGAATATCAATAATCTAAAATTTCATATTTTTCATTTGTTTCATCATTTGTTTCATTTGATCAAATTGTTTAAGTAAGCGATTAACATCTTCTACTTTTTGTCCACATCCTTTAGCTATTCTTACCTTTCTTTCAGCTTTTATTATATCAGGATTGCGTCTTTCTTCTGGTGTCATAGAAAGAACTATTGCTTCAGTTCTAGCCATTATTTTAGGATCTATATTAACATTATTAAGTCCCATTTTAGATGCTCCTGGAAGTAGTTTTAATAAGTTTTCAAGTGGTCCTAATTTCTTAATTTGTTTAGTTGTTTTTAAGAAATCTTCAAGATCAAATTTTCCTCTTTGCATTCTCTTAGCAGTACTCATCATTTCATCTTGATCAAGTTCAGCTTCAGTCTTCTCTATTATTGAAAGTAAGTCTCCCATACCAAGAATTCTATCAGCTATACGTTCAGGATAAAACTCACTAATACCATCTAGTTTTTCAGAGTCTCCTATTAGCTTAATTGGTATATTAGTAAGATGTCTTAGTGATAAAGCAACACCACCTTTAGTGTCTCCATCCATCTTAGTAAGAACACAACCAGTAAGTTTAAGTTTCTCATTAAATCCAGTAATTACATTAATAGCATCTTGTCCCATCATAGCATCTATTACAAGTAATTCTTCATTTGGTTTAACTTCACTTTCTATATTAACAAGTTCATCCATAAGTGCTTCATCTATTTGAAGACGACCAGCTGTATCTATTAATATATAATCATATCCTTTACTTTTAGCATACTCTATACCACGTTTTGATATTTCTACAGGATTACCTTTTCCTTCTTCATAAACTTCAATATTAAGTTGTTTTCCAATATCTTTAAGTTGATCTATAGCGGCAGGTCTATAAACATCACATGCAATAAACATAGGCATTTTATGATGTTTTTTACGTACCATATTACCAATCTTACCTATGGTAGTAGTTTTACCACCACCTTGAAGACCAACAACCATAACTATAGTTGGATTCTTATTTACTTCTAAAGGAGCACTATCTCCTCCAAGAAGATTAACAAGTTCATCTTTTAAGATTTTAACAAACATATCTCCTGGTTTAATACTTTTTCTTACTTCTTCACCAAGAGCCTTCTCTTTAACACTATCTATAAATTCACGTACTATTTTAACATTAACATCAGCTTCTAATAAACAAAGTCTAATTTCACGAGTAATATCACTAATATTATCTTCATTTATTACACCTTTAGATTTAATATTACTAACTACTTTTTGTAATCTTTCACTCAAGTTTTCAAACATTTATATCACCTAAAAATTATTATAACATAAAGGCATAAAAAAAGAAAACGCATTAAGCATTTTCTTCTTCATCGTTTTCTTTTTCTGGTTCAACCATTGCGTCAACTACTTCTTCAGTTTTATCATCAGTTAAGAACTTTTCTTCTAATACTTCAGCAGCATCATCATCTAAAAGTTCATTCTTTAATATAACTTCGATATTGTTGTATTGTTTAGCACCTGTACCAGCAGGAATTAATTTACCTAAGATAACATTTTCTTTAAGTCCATGTAACATATCCATCTTACCACGAGTAGCAGCATCAGTTAAGATTCTTGTAGTTTCTTGGAATGATGCAGCTGATAAGAATGAATCAGTTTCTAATGATGCTTTTGTAATACCTAGCATAATTGGTTTACCAGTAGCTGGAACTCCACCATTTAAGATAACTGGTTTATTAATTTCACCAAATTCTCTTAGAGGTACAGTTAAACCTTCAATAAGGTTAGTATCTCCTGGATCAATAACTCTAATCTTAGTAATCATTCTTCTAACAACTGTTTCAACATGTTTATCTGAAACATCAACACCTTGACTCTTATAAACTTTTTGAATTTCTTTTAAGATGTAACCTTGTACTGTAGTTGGATCAGTAACAGCAAGTAATTCTTTTGGAGAAATACTTCCTTCTGTTAATGGATCTCCAGCATTTACAACGTCACCCTTTTCAACTCTAAGTTTAGCATTGTATTGAGTAACATGTTCACGAGTTTCAACATCGTTAGTAATATATATTTTAAATCTATTATTCTTATCATCAGTAATCTTAGTAATCTTACCATTGATTTCAGCGATAGTAGCTTTAGCTTTAGGAATACGAGCTTCGAAAAGTTCTTCAACTCTTGGAAGACCTTGAGTGATATCTGCAGCTGATGCAACACCACCTGTATGGAATGTACGCATTGTTAATTGTGTACCTGGCTCACCGATTGATTGAGCAGCCATAATACCAGTAGCTTCACCTACTTCTACTAGGTTACCAGTAGCAAGGTTGATACCATAACATTTTTGACATACACCATTAGTACACTTACAAGTAAGTACACTTCTGATTTCCATCTTAGTAATTCCAGCTTTTTCTATCTTATCAGCAATCTTTTCAGTAATAAGTGCTCCCTTATCAACTAATACTTCTTTAGTTTCAGGATTTAATACTTTTTGATTTGAGAAACGACCTGTTATTCTATCTTTAAAGCTTTCAATAACAGCTCCACTCTTTTCATCAGTGAATGCTTCAACTTCAATACCTTGAATAGTTCCACAGTCTTCTTCACGTACAATTATATCTTGTACAACATCAACTAAACGTCTTGTTAAGTAACCTGCATCTGCAGTCTTAAGAGCTGTATCGGCAGTTCCTTTTCTAGATCCGTGTGTTGATAAGAAGAATTCTTGAACATCTAATCCTTCACGGAATGAAGCTAAGATTGGAATTTCTACTTGACCACCATCTGGTTTAGCCATAATACCACGCATACCAGCAAGTTGTCCTAATTGGTTTGCAGAACCTCTGGCTCCAGAGTTAATAATCATTGATAATGGATTTTCTACATCTTGTTTTAGTAATTCACCTAATTTACCTTGAACATTATTTGTAGCATCTGTCCATAATTTAATAACTTTATTATGTCTTTCTTCATCAGTTATAAGACCACGTTTAAATTGCTTATTGATTTTTTCAATAGTAGCATTTGTTTCAGCTATAATAGCTTCTTTTTCATGGTTAACTGGTATATCAGAAAGTGAAATTGTTATACCAGATTTAGTACTATATTTAAATCCTAAATCTTTTAATTTATCTAAGAAAATTGATGTTTCTGTAGTTTTATATCTCTTAAATATTTGAGCAATTATTTTTCCTAAATCTTTTTTAATTAAAGCAGGAATTAAAGGTAATTTAGCAACTTCTTCTGGAAGATTCTTACCTTTTTCAATAAAGAATTTATCTGGAGTCATAACTTCGATATTTTCTTTACTTCCTTCGTTAATGTAAGGATAAGTATCTGGGAATATTTCATTGAATATTATTTTACCAGCAGTTGTTACTATATATTTATCTTTTTGCTCATCTGTCCAAACTTTATGTTTAAATTCCTTAGTTGGAATACATACTCTAGTATGAAGAGTAATATCACGTCTTTCATAAGCCATTAAAACTTCATTTGGATCTTTATAAGCTTTACCTTCATTAGGTTCACCAGCTAATTCTAATGTTAAATAGTAGTTACCTAATACCATATCTTGAGATGGTGTAACGATTGGTTTTCCATCTTTAGGGTCAAGTATGTTATTAGCACCTAACATTAATAATCTAGCTTCAGCTTGTGCTTCTTCACTAATTGGAATATGGATAGCCATTTGGTCACCATCGAAGTCAGCATTGAATCCACTACAAACTAGTGGGTGTAATCTTAATGCTTTACCACTAACTAAAACTGGTTCGAATGCTTGAATAGAAAGTCTATGTAGTGTTGGGGCACGGTTTAATAATACTGGATGTTCACGAATGACATCTTCTACTACATCCCATACTCTTTCATCTTGTACATCTATTATCTTCTTAGCAGCTTTAATATTATGAGCTATTCCTCTTTCAACTAATTGTTGCATAACATATGGTTTGAATAATTCAAGAGCCATATCTTTAGGTACACCACATTGATACATTTTAAGACTAGGTCCTACTACGATAACTGAACGACCACTATAGTCAACACGTTTACCTAATAGGTTTTGTCTAAATCTACCTTGTTTACCTTTTAACATTGATGATAATGATTTAAGTGGTCTATTTCCTACACCAGAAACACTTCTACCACGTCTTCCATTATCAATTAAAGCATCTACTGCTTCTTGAAGCATACGTTTTTCATTTTGAACAATGATTGTTGGAGCTTCAAGTTCTAATAATTTTTTAAGACGATTATTTCTATTAATAATTCTTCTATATAAATCATTTAAATCTGAAGTAGCAAATCTTCCACCTGGAAGTTGAATCATAGGTCTTAAATCTGGTGGAATTACTGGAAGTACATCTAGTATCATCCATTCAGGTCTTTGACCACTTTCAAGGAATGAATTTAAACAGTCAAGTCTCTTGACTAATCTAATTTTCTTTTGTCCTTGAGCTTTTTCTACTTCTTTCTTTAATTCTTCTACTTCTTTTTCAAGATCAACTTCAGTAAGTAATTGTTTAATTGCTTCAGCACCCATACCTACTTTGAATTCATCACCATATTTTTCATAATATGCTCTGTATTCTTTATCAGATAATGTTTGCTTTTTAGCAAGAGGTGCAATTCCTGGATCAAGTACTATATAACTAACGAAATATAATACTTCTTCAAGTTCACGAGGACTAATATCAAGTACAAGTCCCATTTTAGGAGGTACACCTTTTGCATACCAAATGTGGCTAACAGGACTAGCAAGTTCAATATGTCCCATTCTTTCTCTACGTACTTTAGCACGTGTTACTTCTACACCACATCTATCACAAATAACGTTTTTATATCTTAATCTTTTATATTTTTTACAACTACATTCAAAGTCTTTTGTTGGACCGAATATCTTTTCACAGAAAAGTCCATCTCTTTCAGGGTTTAAAGTTCTGTAGTTAATAGTTTCTGGTTTTTTAACTTCACCATAAGACCATTCACGAATCTTTTCAGGAGAAGCTATACCAATACGAATTCCATCAAATTCATTAACTTCCATCATTATTCTTCACCCCTTTCGTAAGCATCATCTTGATAATCATCAAGACCATACTCTTCTTCATATTCAAGATCTTCATCAGTAGGTTCTAAATCTTCTAAATCTTCATCCTCATCTTCTTCATCTTGAACATCTTCATAACCAGATTCATCTGCATTATCACTTTCAGTATCTTCTACTTTACTAATTTCTTCGATTGATACTGGAGTGTCTTCTTTATCTTCATCATCTTCAAGTTCTTTAACATCTTTTAGTGATCCATCTTTATTAACTATTTGAATATCTAAACCTAATGCTTGGAATTCTTTAATTAATACTCTAAATGATTCTGGAACACCTGGTGTTGGGATTGGTTTACCTTTAACTAATGCTTCATATACTCTAACTCTTCCAACTACATCATCTGATTTAATTGTAAGAACTTCTTGTAAGATATGAGCAGCACCATAAGCATATAATGCCCAAACTTCCATTTCTCCGAATCTTTGACCACCGAATTGAGCTTTACCACCTAAAGGTTGTTGTGTAACCATACTATAAGGTCCTGTAGCACGAGCATGAATCTTATCATCAACCATGTGTACAAGTCTAATCATGTACATGACACCAACAGATACTCTCTTATCGAATCTTTCACCTGTACGTCCATCATATAACCAAGTCTTATAGTCAGGATCAAGTCCAGCTTCAGCTACTTCTTCTTGAATATCTTTTTCAGTAGCACTATCGAATATTGGTGTAGCATAATGAACACCTAATTTCTTACCAGCCATACCTAAGTGTAACTCTAAGATTTGTCCTAAATTCATACGAGAAGGAACACCTAATGGATTTAAGATTACATCCACTGGAGTACCATCTGGTAAATATGGCATATCTTCTGAAGGAAGAATTAATGAACAAACACCTTTATTTCCGTGACGTCCAGCCATCTTATCTCCAACTTGAATCTTTCTCTTCTTAACTATATATACACGAACTACTTTTGAAACTCCAGCAGGAAGTTCATCAGAGTTTTCTTTAGTGAATATTTGTACGTCATGTACAATTCCTGAACATCCGTGGCTAACACGAAGTGATGTATCACGAACTTCACGAGTCTTTTCACCGAAGATTGCATGTAATAATTTTTCTTCACTTGATAATTCTTGCATTCCCTTAGGAGTAACTTTACCAACAAGAATATCATTTTCTTTTATTTCAGTACCAATTCTTACTATACCATTTTCATCTAAATTCTTACGAGCATCTTCACTAATATTTGGAATATCTCTTGTGAATTCTTCTGGTCCGAGTTTAGTATCACGGCACTCTATTTCTTTCATTTCAATGTGAACTGATGTAAGAACATCATCACGAACTATTCTTTCATTTAGAATAACTGCATCTTCATAGTTATAACCATTGTAAGTCATGAATGCTACAACTAAGTTTTTACCTAAACCTATTTCTCCTTTATCAGTAGAAGGTCCATCAGCAATTATTTCTCCTTTATGAACTTGTTCACCTTTCTTAACAATTGGTCTTTGATTATAACAAGTTTCATTATTACTTCTTTGATAACTAACTAGTTCATAAGTATGTTTTTCTTCTAAACCTTTAACTATAATCTTTTTAGCATCAACGTATTCAACTACACCATCTAAGTCACATACTACTGAGCAACCAGAATCACGAGCTATAGCAGCTTCTACTCCAGTTCCTACAATAGGAGCTTCTGTAATCATTAGAGGTACAGCTTGTCTTTGCATGTTTGCACCCATTAATGTACGGTTAGCATCATCATGTTCCATGAATGGAATCATACTTGTTGTAACTGATACAATTTGTGATGGTGAAACATCTATATAATCTACTTTTTCACGAGCAACAATCATATTATCTTTGTTAAATCTTACTGGAACTTCTGCATCAGAAATTATTCCATTTGAGTCTACATTAATTGTTGCTTGACTGATATAGTAATCTTCTTCTTCATCAGCAGTCATATAAACTATCTCATCAGTTATTTTACAATCTACTACTTTTCTATATGGAGTCATTATAAATCCATATTCGTTTACTCTAGCATAACTTGCTAAAGATGTAATTAAACCGATGTTTTGACCTTCTGGAGTTTCGATAGGGCAAATTCTACCATAGTGTGATGGGTTAACATCACGAACTTCCATACCTGCTCTATCTCTTGATAAACCACCTGGACCTAAAGCACTAAGTCTACGTTTATCATTTAATTCTGATAATGGGTTTATTTGATCCATGAATTTAGAAAGTTGACTGCTACCAAAGAATTCTTTTAAAGAAGCAGTAACTGGTCTAATATTAATTAATGATTTTGGAGTAACAGCATCAATCTCTTGAGTAGACATCTTATCTCTAATTTGTCTTTCCATACGTGCAATACCAATTCTAAATTGATTTTGAATTAATTCTCCTACTTGTCTTACACGTCTATTTCCTAAGTGATCTATTTCATCATACTTACCAATACCATATAATAAACAAATATAATATGATAATGATGCATATACATCAGATATAGTTAATCTCTTAGTATCAATAGTTTGATCATTACCTATAATCTTAATAACTTTTTCATCTTCGTCATTAGAATATACAAGGACTTCTTGGATCTTATTGTATGTATCTAATTCTTCATTAATAGTTACTTCTTTTACTCCATATCCATTTTCAAAATATGGTTTAATAGTTTCAAGAATATCTTTAGTAATTACTGTTCCTTTTTTAACAATAACTTCTCCATCAATTTCTATATCTTGAGCTATTTTAGCATTAAGAAGTCTGTCTAATACATTAAGTTTCTTATTGAATTTATATCTACCAACTTTACCTAAATCATATCTAAATTTATCAAAGAATCTAACGATTAATTGGTTTTTAGCTGAGTCTAATGTAGCTGGTTCACCTGGTCTTAATTTTTCATATATTTCAATTAATGCTTCATCAGTATTCTTAGTTGAATCTTTTTCTAAAGTATTAATTAAATATTCGTCTTGACCAAATAATTCTAAAATTTCATCGTCACTTGAAAGTCCTAAAGCTCTTAATAATGTAGTAACAGGAACTTTACGAGTTCTATCTATTCTTACATATAAGATTCCTCTAGCATCAAGTTCATATTCAAGCCAAGTACCTTTATTAGGTCTAACTTCACTTGTAATGATATTTCTACCACTCTTATCTACTTCATTTTTGTAATAACAAGATGGTCCCATAACAAGTTGTGAGTTGATAACTCTCTCTGCTCCATTAATTATGAATGAACCAGTATCAGTCATTAAAGGCATATCACCTAAGAATACTTCTTGTTCCTTAACTTCACCAGTTTCATTAATAAATAATCTAGCTTTTACTTTTAAAGGTGCAGAATATGTAACTTTTCTTTCACGACTTTCTTTAACAGAATATTTAGGCTCATCAAAATAATAATCACCAAATTCTAGTGATAATGAACCTGAAAAACTTTCAACAGGAAAAATATCCTCAAATACTTCCTTGATTCCTTCCTTTAAAAATAAGTCAAATGAACTTTTCTGAATTTCTAATAAATTAGAAAGTTCTAGCGTACTACGCTTTGTTGAGAAACTTCTTCTTTCTCTATGGTCACCAAATTTTACTGTTTTGTATGCCACTATTTCACCCCAATCCTAAATTTTTAAAGAACACAAATTTTAAAAATAAAACAAATGTACTGCAATATAAAATTTTACCACACTCTATTTCAATAAGTCAATTATTTTTTATAAAAAATGTCAAGCAAATTTATATTATTTTACTTTAAATATAAAGTATCCTTTATCTTTGTTAATTATTTCTACTTGTCTTTGCTCTTCAAGAATCTTCTTTATTGATAAAGCTCCTTGATCTTTACGAATAACAAAGTACAAAACTCCATCTTCCTCTAAATGATCAAAAGCACCTTCTAATATCTCTAATAATTTAGTTTTACCTACTCTAATTGGTGGATTAGTAATAATTACATTGTATTTATTTTTAATATTTTGATATGCATCACTTATAAATGCACTTCCATTAAACTTAGGATAACGTTTAATATTTCTATTTGTTAGATGGACAGCTCTTTTATTAACATCAACCATATCTACATATGAATCTGTAAGAACACTTATTACTATTCCTATAAATCCATAACCGCAACCAACATCAAGAACATTTGCGTTAGTTATATTTTCTTTTAGATATGTTTCTAATAATAATTTGCTTCCATAATCGACATTCTTTTTACTAAACACACCATTATCGCTATAAAACGTGAAAAAAGAAGAATCATACTTATAACTTAATTCTCTAATTTCACTCTTTAAGTTCATATCATTTTCAAAATAATGACTCATACAATTCTCCTTCTCTTATATACGCAAAAAAGCCTTTTAACAAGGCTCATAGTTAAATTAAGCTAATTCTACAGTAGCGCCAGCTTCTTCTAATTTAGCTTTTAATTCTT
>CAVIUL010000072.1:0-9626 GCA_963645885.1 bacterium
ATATAGATATATTAAAAAATAATAATTATGGTGATTATGTTAAAACTACTATTAAAGGCGATTATCAAGAAATAGAATTTGATTTAGAATACGATAATTATAAAGATATAATAGTTCAAAAAGATATACCAGTTAAGATAATAATAAATGCATCTAAAGATAAATTAACAGGATGTAATAATGAAATAATAATAAATGAATTTGGTATTAAAAAGAAATTAGTGGTTGGAGAAAATATAATAGAATTTACTCCTAAAGATACTAAAATTATTAGTTATACTTGTTGGATGAATATGATTAAAAATAATATTAAAGTAATAGATGATATAGATTATTTTGAAGGTGATAAAAATGAATAAGATTGATCTTAGTATTGGTGGAATGAGTTGTAGTGCTTGTTCTTCTGGACTTGAAAAATATTTAAATAAACAAAAGGGTATAGTTGATGCTTCAGTTAATTTAGTTCTTGCAATGGCGACTATAAAATACGAAGGAATTGATATTAAAGATATAGAAAGATATATCAAAGAAGCTGGTTTTGAGAGTTTAGGGCCTTATGATTTATTTAAAGAAAAGAAAAATAAAAATATTAAAAGAAATTTAATTATATATAGTGTATTAGTTTTAATTTTGTTATATGTGTCTATGTCTCATATGATAGGGCTTCCAACTATTGATTTTCTTAATATGGAAAAGCATGCTAATAATTATTCTATATGTTTATTAGTTCTTACTATTCCATTTATGATTTATGGTTTAGACATATTTAAGAGCGGTTATAAGAACTTAGTACATAAAACGCCTAACATGGATACTCTTGTGTCTATTGGTGTCTTATCAAGCTTTATTTATAGCTTATTTAGTAGTATTATGATTATTCTTGGTAAAGATATGTTTGTTCATAATTTATATTATGAAAGTGCTGGAGTAGTTATATATTTCATAAAACTTGGAAGATATATTGATTCTAAAAGTAAAGAAAAAACTAAAGAAGCAATAAAGTCTTTAGTACAAATAACTCCAATGAAGGCTTTAGTTAAAACTAAAGATGGAGAAAAAGAAGTAACTATTGATGAAGTTAAAATTAAAGATATTTTAATTTGTAAACCTGGTATGAAGTTTGCAGTTGATGGTATTATTGTTGATGGTAGTACTCATGCGGATGAATCTTTTATTACAGGAGAGAGTAAACCAAATAAAAAGAGTATTAATGATAAAGTAGTTGCTGGTAGTTTAAATATAGATGGTTCTGTTTTATATGAAGCAAAGGCTATAGGAAAAAATTCAACTATATCAGAAATAGTTAGATTAGTAGTTGATGCTAGTAATACAAAAGCTCCAATTGCAAGATTTGCTGATAAGGTTAGTGGTTACTTTGTACCAAGTATAATCTTAATAGCTGTTATTACATTTGTTAGTTATTTGTTACTTGGTAAGGGTATTAATGATAGTTTAGTTCATTTTGTTAATGTATTAGTTGTTTCATGTCCTTGTGCTTTAGGGCTTGCTACTCCTCTTGCAATAGTTGTAAGTGAAGGCGTGTGTGCTAAAAATGGTATTCTTGTTAAGAATAGTGAGACACTTGAAAATTCGTATAAAGTTAATACTATTGTATTTGATAAGACTGGTACATTAACATATGGTAATTTAAAAATAAATAAAGTAAATAATTATAGTGATTATAAAGATAATGAACTTAATATTATAATCTCATCTCTTGAAAGTAAATCTAGTCATCCGATTGCAAGTGCATTTAAGAATGAAAAATTAAAGTTAAAAGAAGTAACTAATTATAAAAATATAGATGGTATAGGTTTAGAAGGAAAGATAGAAGATAATAAATATTATGTTGGTAATGCTAGATTATTTGAAAAATTAAAAATAGAAAACAAATACTTTGATGATGAAAATAAACTAACTAAAGATGGTAATAGTATTCTTTATGTTATTGAAAACAAAAAGGTAATTGCATTAGTTGGCGTAAAAGACATTATTAGAAATGATGCTAAAAAAATAATTAATGAATTAAATGATAGTAAAGAAGTAATAATGTTAACAGGCGATAATGAAGTTACTGCTAATGTTATTGCAAAAGAATTAAATATAAGTAAAGTTATTTCTAATGTACTTCCAAGTGAAAAAGTAAAAGAAATTAAGAATTTAATGAAAGAAAAAACAGTTATGATGATAGGGGATGGAATAAATGATGCTCCTAGTCTTGCAACTTCTTCTATTGGTGTTTCTATTGGAAGTGGTACTGATATAGCTAATGATTCGTCAGATGTTATACTTATGAATGATAATTTAGTAAATATAGTTAATTTAATTAATATTAGTAAAAGTACTATTAAAATTATAAAAGAAAATTTATTTTGGGCATTCTTTTATAATATATGTATGATACCTATAGCAATAGGATTATTAAGTAGATTTGGTATTAATATGAATCCTATGATTGCAGGTTTATCAATGACATTAAGTAGTGTTACTGTTATGTTAAATACATTAAGATTAAAAAGAGTAAAGGTAAGGAAGTGTTAATATGTTTGGAAAGAAAAATAAAGTAATAATTAAAGTAGATGGTATGCATTGCGAACATTGTGCTAAGAAAGTTACTGAAGCAATACTTAAAGTAGATGATAGTGCTAAAGTTAAAGTTGATTTAAAGAGTGGAGAAGTAACTATTACCAGTAAAAATTTAATTGACATTAACAATGTAAAAGAAAATGTAAACGAAACAGGGTTTACATTTGTAGGTGTAAAAGAGTAATATGAAGAAATTTCTTAGTATTTTGGCTATTTTCTCAATATTTATTTTATATGGTTGTGATAAGCAAGAAGAAGTAGAAAAGAAGAATAATATTATAACTGTAAACCCAGTAGATGGAAAATTAGTAATTGATACTACTAATATAACTAGTGACGTTACATTTGTTAATTATGATAGTAATGGGGTAATAATACAGTTTATTGTAGTACGTGGTACTGATGGTGAAGTTAGAATTGCATTCAATACATGTCAAGCATGTAATCCTTCTCCAAGAGCATATTTTGTTCAAGAGGGAGAATATTTAAAATGCGAAAATTGTGCTAGTTTATTTCACATAGACAAAATAGGAGTAGAGAAAGATGGATGTAATCCTATAGTAGTAGAAGAAAAGGAAGTATCTGAAGATAAGATAATAATTAAAACTGATTATGCAGATACCTTAAGAGATAAATTTGTCAATTGGAATGGTATTACAGAATAAAAAGAAGTTAACAATTAGTTAACTTCTTTTACTTATCTCTGAAATAACTTTATACATAACAATTGATATAATTGTTAATAAGAATATACCTGTCATTACTAAATCTAAATTAAATACTTGAGAACCATATAATATTAAATATCCAATCCCGGCTTTTGAAGTTAGAAATTCTCCCATAATGACTCCTATTAAACACATTGATATATTTATTTTTAATGTATTAATAATAGTGTTTTTATTAGATGGAATTACTACATAAAACAATATATCTTTCTTTGTAGCATTAAATGTATTTAATAATTTAATTTTTAATTTATCAGTATTTATAAAACCATTATAGATAGTTTGAATACTTACAATAACTGAAATTAATATTGCCATAGTAATAATTCCATTTTGATTAGCACCAATCCATATAATAATTATAGGACCTAATGCTACTTTTGGAAGACTATTTAATATAGTAAGATATGGATCAATAACTTTAGATAGAAAATTACTTTCATATAAAATTATAGATATAATAATAGATATAAGAGTAGTTATAATAAAAGAAATAAGAGTTTCTTTTATAGTAATCCATATATGAATAAATAGATTATTTTCAATATAAAGTCTAGAAATAGTTTTTATTATTTTAGAGGGGGAACTAGTGATAAAAGAATTTATATAATTATGATCAGCTAGATATTGCCAAATAATTATAAAAAATATAAATATACTAAACTGTGTAATAGTTATTAATAACTTATTTAGTTTAATTCTTTTTAGATATTTTTTATGTTCATTACTCACTATTATCTATTTCCTTCCAGATAAGTTTGTAGTAATCTTTAAATTCTTTTGCTTCTCTGTTATTTATTGGTGTACTTTTGTTAGATAAATTTATTTCATGTATATTTTTAATAGTTGCTGGTCTTTTAGAGAAAACTATTATTTTATTACACATAGAAATTGCTTCAGCAATATCATGAGTCACTATTACAACAGTTTTATTTTCTTCTTTGATTATTTTAAATACATCATCTCCAACTTTTAATCTTGTTTGATAATCAAGAGCACTATAAGGTTCATCTAGAAGTAAAATATCAGGCTTCATTGCTAATGTTCTAATAAGTGCTAATCTTTGTTTCATACCACCTGATAGAGAACTTGGATACTTATTAATAAAATCATATAGATCATATTTTTTTAATAGAGATAAAACATACTCTTTGTTATCTTTAGTAAGCTTATGTTTAATTTTTAAACCAAGTAGGGCATTATCAAGAACAGTTAACCATGGAAATAATGCATCTTCTTGAAGCATATATGAAACTTTTATGCCATTTTTAATATTTATATTTCCTTTATAATTTTTATCAAGATTAGATATTATATTTAGTATGGAACTTTTTCCACAACCTGAAGGACCTATAAGACCAATAAAGTCTCCAGAGTCAATATTAAAACTTATATTATTTAGTGCTTCTATTTCTCCTTCGGTTGTATGGTAAACTTTAGATATGTTTTTAACTTCTAAAATATTAGTTGTATTCATTTGTTATTAAATCATCTATATTAACTTTTTTATCTATTGTTTTACCATATATCATAATATCTAATAGTCTGTTATAATCTTTTTTATTTATGTATGTTGTTTGATACCAAGAATCTGCCTCTTTATATCTATCAACAATAGTAGTTAAGTCTTCTATGCTAGTGTCACTAAATTGATTTTTAATAGCATTAGCTATAGTTTTAGAATCATTTTTATGAACAAATTCTAATCCTTTATTTAAAGCTTTATTAAATTTTTTAATTATATCTTTATTCTTTTTAATATAACTTTCTTTAGCATAGAAAGCAGTGTAGGGAACAGTACCTGATATATTACCTAGTGAAGATAGTACACATCCTTTTCCTTCTTTTTCTACTTTTAATGCATTTGGTTCAAAAAGATTAACAAAGTCACCTTGACCACTTATGTATGCTCCTGTTAGAGATGCAAAGTCTATAGATGTATCTAAATTAACTTCATTTTCATTAATGTTTGATTCTTTTAAAGCATACTTAAACATAAGTAATGGCATACCACCACTTCTTCCAGCTAATACTTTTTTACCTTTTAAATCTAGTACACTAAAGTTATCTTTATATTTACAATCTCCAACTATAAATTGTCCATCTCTTTTAGTAAGAGATGCAAATGTTACTAGTTTTTCATTACTATTGTTATAAATATAAACAGTTGCTTCTGGTCCGGAAAAACCTATAGTTGCATCTTCGGATATAACAGATGCAGCTACCTTATCAGCACCTGGTGTTAAAACAACCTCAATATCAAGTCCTTCACTTTCAAAATATTTATTTTCAAGAGCTACATACCAAGGACTATAAAATACTGAATGTGTAACTTCTGAAACAACAATTTTTTTACTTTCATCTTTCTTAAAAGAAAAACCAATTATAAATATTAAAAATATAGTTACTACTATAAGAATTATTTTTTTCATATAACCTCGCTTTCATAGTAATATATTCCAAATAAATATTTTTGTTAAATTAAAAAAAGACTTTTCAGTCTTTTATAATGTATTATTTTTTTCTGGTTGTTCTATATTTTCAACTTCTTTCATTCTATTTTTTAGTTCATCACTTACTATTATAAATTCATCACTTATTAAATTAAGCAAGTTACCAATTTTAGCAAATTTTCCACTAATAGGGTTGAAGTAAAAATAAGTATTACTATTATCTATACAAAATATTATGTCATATTTTTTTCTTTTTGTTGAATAGACAACATATCTTTGTATTCTATTTCTTACTAAAGAATATTTAGGATTTAATTTGATTCCTGCGCTTGCCTTAGATTCTTTTAATTCAGGGAACATATTATCAATAAACATATCAATAAAATCTAATTTTTCTGCTAAACCTGTAAATTTTGATGTTAAAGGTTTTACTGAATCATTACAAGAAAAGAATCTAGGGAATAGATATTCAAACTTTTTCTCTATATAAGTTTGTGAGCAGTATCCATTTTCATCAATTTTATATATGTCATCTACAAAATTAATTCCAAGTTGTCCAATAACATTTTTATATTTTTTAGCATCTTTATTTTCAAGAGTTTTTCTTAGTGCTTTTATTTTTCCATTAGTATCTTTATCTTGCTCTGGATCATGTCCATAAAATGAAGCTCTTTCTTTGATATAATCTATCCATTTGTCTACTTCATCCATGGTGAATTCTTTTGTATTTAAATATTCTTCAATAGTTAAACTTCCAACTTTATAACTTGTAATATCTTTAAAGAAATCAGTATCATATCCAAGTTCCATTAAATATGTGTTCTTTCTTGAATATATTCTTAGATAGTCTATAAATATATCATCATAACCATTATATCTTTTTCTTTTACCATTACCTTCATCAACGTAGTAGGGAATGATATATCCAATTTTTTCATCTATTTTTTCTAATTCTTCATCAGTTAATACTGTATTATTTATTTGTGGTCCTTTGTACACTTGAACCTGTTTACCATCAGCTTCTCTATAATAGTCAATCCTATTAGCGAAATGTTTAGTTTTCATATTAAATTGTATAAAAAATAAGTCGGGTATAATTGTTAAAAAATATTTTCTATTATTTTCTCCAGTGACACATAAAAACCAATGGTGAACATCTAGTGTTTGTTGCGTTTCTTCATCAGTGAATTGATTAAAATCAACTGTTTCCATTAATTCACTTTCTATGCCAAGTTTATCATATATTCTTTTTAAAATAATTGCGGAAGATTTACATATAACTGATAAATTAGTAATTCTTTTACTTTCGTATGTTCTTTTTAATTTATCAAATGGATAATTTTTATATTCTAGTTTTCTTCCTAATGAATAGAAGAAATCTACATTTTTTGAAATAATTTTACCTATGTATAAATAAACATATCTTATTATTTCATCTTTATTCCATTCTGGTTTAATTAAACTAATAACATTGTCTTCAATTACTTTAAGTCTAGTATCATAATTTGGATTTGCTATCATAGATATTCTCCTTATTCTTATATAAGTATAACACAAAAGAATATAGTTAAACAATTAAAATTAGTTGAGTCACGAGCGAACATCTTTTTGCTTGACCGGGGGGGGGTACATATTATAATAGATGCAGATAGATATGATAAAAAATAGTAGGTTGATTATAAAATTTATATTGATACTTTTAGTAATTACTTCAGTACTTGGAGTAGTTGGTTTATCATATTCATATTTCAGTTTAGAAGTAGAAGGCCAGCCTAAAGATATAGTAATGAATACTGGAGACTTAAGACTTGAGTATTTGGATGATACAAAATTATCTTTAGAAAATGCTTTACCTGGAGACTCAATAACTAAGAAAATAATAGTTAAAAATGTTGGTACAAAAGAAGTGAGTTATAATTTTACTTGGAATAATCTTGTAAATACAATTGATGACTTTGAACTTCATATAATTATGGGATGTATAAGTTATAAAAACTATGGGGAAAGTGATCAAGAAGAAGTTGGAACTTGCGATAGAATTTATAGAGCTGTTCCATATACTGAAACTTCAATATCAAAAAATTTAAAAAAGAATATATTAATAGATGCGGGTGTAACTCAAGAATATACAGTTGTTGTAAGATTTGATAACAAAAATTATTCTCAAAATGATAATTTAAATAAAAAATTCAATGGTCAAATAGGCATTGAAAAGTACGTAGAACCCGAAGTTGTAAATTGTACATTTGATGGTGAAATGGTACAGGGTGCTGAATATGTTAATGGTCAATATACTTATAGATATAAACAAAAGGGTGCTGATTCGACAGATGGTTTAGCTTGGACAAATATGGAAACTGATGGTTGGGGAGTACAACTTACTGATAAAAATAGTACTGATGAAGTTAATTCAAGTGTATGTACCTATATAAATGGTAAGCCTATTGTTGCAATGGTATTTATGTACGATAGAAGTTTGGCTAAAGTTATAAATGTAGAAAAAATAAATACGTCAAATGTCATAAATATGTCCAATATGTTTTCAAATATATCAGTTTCGTTTTTGAATTTAAGCAATTTTGATACTTCTAATGTTTTGAATATGTTTCAAATGTTTTACAGATCAACTATTCCTGATTTGGATGTTACAAGTTTTGATATAAAAAAAGTGAATGCAATTAATGGCATATTTAGTTCTACAAAAACAGTTAAAATTGATTTAAGCAGTTTTGTTTTAGGTGAAAATTTATGGTCTATTAATTCTTTGTTTTCAGGTAGTTCTGTTGAGAGTGTTGATGTTAGTAGTTTTGATACAAGTAAAATTACAAATATGGGTTTTTTGTTTTCATCTACTAAAATAGAAAAATTGGATATAAGTAATTTCAATACAAGTAATGTAACAAATATGCAATCAATGTTTAGTTACTTACCGGTTAAAGTGTTAAATTTGAATAATTTTGATACGAGAAGTGCAACTAATATGTCTGGTTTATTTCGAGGAGTAAATTTAGAGACGTTGAATTTAAACAATTTTGATACCTCTAATGTAATAAGCATGAGTGGTATATTTCGCTCTGCAACAATAAATAATTTAGATCTTCGAAGTTTTAATACAAGTAAAGTAACCAATATGAGTAGTATGTTCAATGCATGTACAGCTGGTACAATACTAGGAATAGATAAGTTTGATACTTCAAATGTTACAGATATGAGTTTTATGTTTAATGAAACTAAAGTTTCAAACTTAGATTTAAGAAATTTTAATACATCAAAGGTAACTAGAATGGATTTTATGTTTTCAAATAGCATTGCCGAAATTATTGATGTTAGTAGTTTTGATACAAGCAATGTTAATAATATGCAAGCAATGTTTAGTAACGTTAATGCTGTAATAAATGTTGATAATTTTAATACGAGTAAAGTCACTGATATGAGTAAGATGTTTAGAAATACTAAATTTGAAAAGTTGAATTTAAGTAACTTTGACACTTCGAAAGTTTATGATATGGCTTATATGTTTAATAATTCCGCCATAAAGGAAGTTGAAGGATTGGATAGTTTTGATACAAGTAAAGTTACTAATATGTCTTATATGTTTGAAAGCAGTGATATAGAGGTTCTTGATTTAAGTAGTTTTGATACGAGTAATATTGCTAAAATGGATAGGATGTTTGCGAAAAGCAAAGCAACAATTGGCTATGCTAAGGATGAAGAAACTGCTGCTAAGTTTAATGATTCAAGTGTTACGTATATACCAAGCACATTAAAATTTGTAGTTAAATAACTATAATTTGTTAATTTTGTTTTTAAGAACTAATTTGACAATAAGTATTCATTTAATGTAAAATAATACTAGAGG
>CAVIUL010000073.1:0-9599 GCA_963645885.1 bacterium
CATTATGTCACCTACAAATATTGTTACCAAAAATAACTTTTAAATGCATAAATATTGTCAAAACAATAAAGTTATGTTAAAATTAACATTGTTATGGCTCATTGGTGAAATGGTTAACACATCGCCCTCTCAAGGCGACATTCATGGGTTCAAATCCCATATGAGTCACCAAGAAGAAACAATTGTTCCGAAAGGAACTTTTTATTTTATATTAAAATCAAACATTTGTTTACACACTTAAAACATAAACCTTTATAAATAGCCAAAAATGTTATATAATATACTTAGGTGATTAAATATGTGGAGATTTATTGTTATACTTGCATGCAAACTTGCAAACAAGCTTAGTAAACTAACTGGACATGAAGGAAGTGTTATAGGTGGTAATGTAGCACGTAAACTTGATAAAAAAATATTAAAGAAAATTCACTTACCAAAGTACGTTATAGGTATCACAGGTTCAAGTGGTAAAAGTAGTTCAACTGAACTTACATATAACATACTAACTAAAAATGGATACAAAGTTGTATACAACAAAGAAGGAAGCAACACTATAAATGGTATAACTTCATTAATACTAAATAATTCATCTTTATTTGGAAAATTAAAAGCAGATGTATTATTAATGGAACTAGATGAACAATTCATGAAATATATTTTTGAATATATTACACCTACTCATTTAATGATTACTAATATTACACGTGATCAACCACCAAGAAACTCTCACCCTGAAAAAATATATAATGCAATTAAAAATGCAATACCTGCTGGAACTCATTTAATACTTAATGTAGATGACCCATATGTAAACAGAATCAGAATTAATCACAAAGGTGAAGTTACAACATATGGTATGGCAGAAAATAACTATTCAAGAAAAAGTAATATAAATAATTTAGATGCAGCTTACTGCCCTATCTGTCATTCAAAACTAGAATATGATTTCTATCATTACGGACACATTGGTTCATATCATTGTCCTAAATATCACTTTAATCGTGGTAAACCAAATTATGAAGCAAAAGAAATAGATGTAGATAATAAACAAATTAAAATAAATGATAATATTGTTCATCTACCATCAAACTTCTTATATACAGTATACTTCGTAACTGGTTGTTATGCACTTGCCCGTGAACTTGGACTTAAAGATGAAGATATATTAAAAGTATTAAATGATGAAAATATCAAAACTAAAAGAATGGAAATTTATGACTTTGATAATAGAAAATGGCAAATGTTAGTAAGTAAAAATGAAAATAACTTAAGCTATAAACAATCTCTAGATTACATCTTACATCAAGATGGTGAAAAAACTATAATACTTGGCTTTGACTCTTCTAGTAGAAGATATAAAGAAAATGATATTTCATGGATATGGGATATAGATTTTGAATCATTAAATGACCCTAGTATTAAAAATATTATTCTTATTGGAAAATTCTGTTATGACATGAAAGTTCGTATGGAATATGCAGGAATACAAAAAGATAAAATAATTTTAGTAGAAAACTTAGAAAATCTAAGTGAAACAATTAAAACCAAAACAACTGGTAAAATATTCTCAATGGTATGCTTCGATAAAGAAATACAACTTAAGAAAATTATAAAGGAGGAAAATAATGATTAACGTATTACATTTATATTATGACCTTCTAAACCTTTATGGAGAAAACGCAAATACAAGATGTATAAAAGAAGAACTAACAAGAAGTAATATCAAAGTAAAAGTAGATTTAAAAAGTATCAATGATAAAATAGACTTTGAAAAATATGATATTATCTATATTGGAAGTGGTTCAGAAGAAAGTTTAGAACTAGCCTTAGAAGATATATTAAAAAGAAAAGATGATTTTAAAAAATATATAGAATCAAATAAATACTTAATACTTACTGGTAACTCAATGGACTTATTTGGTAAATATATTAAAACCAAAGAAGCAAAACTAGATGCATTAGATATATTTGATTACTACACTGAATATATAACAGAAGTATCATTTAAAAATGCATCTTCTGATAGAATAGTTGGTGAAATAAAAGGAAAAACAAATCTAATAAAAGAAACAATTATAGGATTTCAAAATAGATGTGATTACGTATATAACATTAAAACTCCTTTATTAGAAGTAGAAGAAAAATTCTCAAATGATGGAACAAACAATAAAGAGGGATTTACTTATAAAAATGTTTACGCAACACATACAATCGGACCACTACTAATAAGAAACCCATATTTAACAGATTACATACTTAAGAATATTTGTAAAACTAAAAAATTAGACTATAAAATTGAAAAAACAACTTCAAAAGAAGCATATAAAAAGTACTTAGAAAACTTTAACTAAGTACTTTTTTATTTTAATAATCTTACATAATTTCCTCTATTTTCTCTATCAATATAATCACTCGCATCACCAAGAGTAACTACTTTTTTAGAAGACATTTCAGATAAAACTTTTCTATATTCTCTCAAAAATGTAAGAAAGTCTCCATCTTTATATAAATCATATAAATATTTATTACTACGAACAACACCATCAAAATATCCATCAACTAAAAACATTTTAAGAGAATTTCCAACTTGAGCATTATTAGATGCATATAAAGAAGATCTATCCATATCACTAAAAGAATAATCATCTGTATCAATAATGAATAGCTTCTTACCCTTAGGATAAAAAAGTGTATTATAAGGAAGATCATCAGTTAATATACCATTATTTGAAATAGTTTTTACATCTAACAATGTTTTTATAAATGCACTATTAATTGAATCTAAATTAACACTTAATGGGTCCATTCTATATAGCGAATTTCCTTTAGCTAGTTCTGAACTATATCCAACTGCTCTATCATTTAAATATATAACATCAACAGGAAATAAATACGTAGAGTTTTTAGCACCTTTAAATCTTAAAAAATCAATATCTTTATATTCAAAATATTTATAATCATCGTCATTTAATGCCATATCAAATATTTTAATAACTCTATTAGAAGTTTTATCATAATATGTAGTTCCTTTAGAACCAAAACTAATAGCCACACAATTTGCCTTAATATGATGATTTAATTCTCTCACACCTTTAAATACCATATAATCCCCCAATTAATGGCCATATTATAACACAAAATAAAAAGAATTGAAACTATTTCTTAATTCCAATTCTTTCTCCATATTTAACATTTGTTTCAATATTTTCTAAACTATTACTATATATATCTTCATCAATAGTTATTATATCTTTTTTAACAAGAACAACTATTGTAGAACCACCAAATTCAAAGTAGCCCTTTTCTTCTCCTTTTTTAAATTTATATTCTTGATGATTATTAACTATCTTACCTATTCCCATAGCACCAACTTCAACTTGTATTACTTTATCAAAATTATTAGTATCTAACACTGTATATTCGCGAGTATTAGTTTTATAAAAATTATAATGTTTAAGCGCTATAGGCTGTACTGTATGAAAAACACCATCTATATGAATATTCTTACCCTTAGTACCACTATCTATATAACAATATCTATGATAATTATCAGTAGATAATCTAAATACTAAAGCATATCCACCTTTATATTCATTCATAATATTATTATCAACTAATGTATCAATTGAATAATATGCATCTTTTATTTTTAAAGTTAAATCTTCATTAATTTCATAAACAGTAAGTTTACTATCACAAGGTGAAATAAATACATTTTTATGAGCATTAATAGGTCTTTTAGCTGGTACAACCTTTCTTATGAAAAAGTCATTATATGATGTATATTTTTGCTTAGAACATTCATATATATTTATATCATTTTTACTAATAAATTTAGTAGCTCTTTTTAACGAATATTTACTATTCATATATTTAGCCATAAGATTACTAAACGCTTTACTTATAAAAGGTTTTAAAATTATTCTTCCAATAAATGTATCATAAAAAAAATTAAGAGCTTTATTAGACTCTATAATTATATTTTTTTTACTATTTCTATCTCTAACTATATATTTCATAGAAACTTACCAGCTAATATTAATAATATTTCAATAACGCCAACAACTATAAAACCAATCATAACTTTAATACCTGGTTTTTTAATTTTAATTTTACTGATAAATAATACTGCTACTACAAATAGTACAATTCCATATATTAATACAAAGTACTTACCTAAAAATTTTCTAAATATATATAAGAATGGAAATATTAAAGCAGAAGATGTAACTGGAAGTCCAGTATATTCTTTAACTGGAGTACTACTATTTCTAGTTATTTCAAGAACATTAAAATAAGCAAGTCTAATTAATGCTGCTAAAGGATAAACAATTATTAATGGAATTAAATAAGTATTTTTAATACCTAAAGAATATCCTATAATCGCAGGTAAAACACCAAAACATACTAAATCAGATAAGCTATCTAATTGTATACCAAAATGTCTTTCCTCATTTGTTCTTTTTTTCTTAGTTCTTGCTACTCTTCCATCAAACATATCACAAAGACCAGAAAACATTAAACACATTACTGCCCAAAAAGTATTTCCTGTTATTGCTAAAAATATACCAATCATACCAGAAGAAAATCCTAAGTATGTTAATATTACTGTATAATCGTAAAACCCTATCATAATACACCTCTATTAACATTATACAAATTTTTCACATAAAAATCAAACTATATAATACTTTTATACACTATAATAAACTATAAAATATAAAGCGAAAACTAAATAAAAAAAGATAATCATTTGATTATCTTTTATTGTACATCAACATTATCATTAGTTATCATTTTAGCAACTAATCTAGTTTGATCATCATATACATTGTAAATTCCCATTACTCTCCACATAGTACCACCATATTTTAAGTAATTGTTAGTTTCATCTCCAGCAATTATGCAAGCTTTAACTGGTGAACTAGTATCAACCTTACCATTCTTTAATTTATAAATACCTGTAACTTTACCATTATCATCAAAATCACAAGCACAATAATCATTAGTACCAGTACCTGATTTTCCAGTAAACATTCCATTTTCATATCTTGTACAAACTTGTTCAACTAAAGTACCATTTGTTATAGTAGTTGTTTCACCACCATAACTTGCTGTTACACCAGCAGCTTCTTTTTTAATAATTACATAATTTTGATTCATAGATACTTTATCTACTGGATTAACAACACAACCTTTAGAAGATCTATGTTCAGATGAATCTGCTTTACATACAGCAGTATCAGATTTAGAATCAGTACTTACAAATCCTTTATCCACAAGTTCTGAAATATATATTTTTACTTCACTTCTTCCATTAAATAAATCAGGATTATTTGTACCATATAACTCAGCAGCAGTAACTATTTCTTGAATTTTAGCATTATAAACTCTCTTATTAATTCTTTTACTAATTGATACAACACTTGGAACAGCAATTAAAACGATTATAGAAATAAGTGCTATAACAACTAATAACTCAGTTAAAGTAAAACCTTTTTTATTCATATTAAAAACCTCTATTCTATATGTACATTATAATAGAATAAAGGTTTTTTTTCAACTATTTTTCAAAATAATTTTCTATAATTTCATAAACTCTATCTTTACCAATTTTAGTTACGCTTGAAAAATTAATTATTTCATCTCCAAGTGCTGGATTTAATGTAGATTTAATTAAATCATCTTGTTTAGCTCTTAAAGAGCGATTTACTTTATCATATTTAGTAGCTACTATTGTTACAGGAAGATTGTAATACTTTAAGAATTTATACATAAGTACATCATCTTCAGTAGGTTTATGTCTATAATCAATAAGTAAGAATACATGTTTTAAGTACTGTCTTTGTTTTAAATATTCTTCTATCATTACACCAAATTTTTCAATTTGTTTTTTACTAGTAGCAGCATATCCATAACCAGGAACATCAACTATATAAAAGTCATCATTAACTTTATAAAAATTAAGTGTTGTTGTTTTACCAGGTTTTGAACTAGTTCTTGCTAAGTTTTTTCTATTAACTATAGTATTAATAAAACTACTTTTACCAACATTACTTCTACCTAAACATAAGAATTCATTTTTCTTATCCTCAGGATATTGACTAATTCTAACAGCAATAATTGGTTCATCTACTTTAGTAATCTCCATATTAATTCTTCTCTCTTTCTGTATATTCTTTACATGCTTTTGATAAGTCTTTCATTAGGTTATCAACATCTTCTTTTGAATCTGTTCTAACACCACTTGCGTACTTATGTCCACCGCCATGATATTTAGCAGCTATTTCATTTATCACTGGTCCCCTACTTCTAATATTAACTCTATACATATTATTTTTAGCATCATGTGAAGAAAAAGCCCACACCACTACTTCATTAATATTATTAAAGTCATTAATCATATTAGATGCAGCAGATATATCTGAATTTAATGATTGTATAACATCATCTTCAAGTTCAATACATCCAAAACCATTTTTATCAACTTTCATAGTAGAAGCTATATAACCCATAAGTCTAACCTCACTAAGTGGTTTAGCATATACAAGTCTATATAACTTCTCTACATCAAGTTTATATTTTTTAATTAATTCACTAACAAGTTCAAACGTTTTATAATTAACATTAAATAAGAATCTATTAGAATCACTTACTATTCCAATATATATTTTGCCAGCAATACTTTCATTCATCTTTAATTTAGTATTATTGATAAGTTCTAATACAAGTTCTGATGCACTACTTGCATCTTCCCTAATTAATTCTATATCACTATATTTATCTACTAAAGGATGATGATCTATCTTAATAACATGCTTAAATGATAAGAAATTATCTATATCAACGCGTTTATTATCTGGAGTATCAACTACTATTAATAAAGCATTTTCATAATCATAAGAATTTACTTTATCAACTTTACCAAAATATTTAAATCTTGAAACAGTTGTTCCTATAGCATAAACTTCCTTACTTGGAAATGTAAGAAGAATAGAATCTTTAAGTGACATTTGACTACCAAACGCATCAGGATCAGGTCCTATATGTCTAGCTATATAAATCTTCTTAAATTTCTTAATTTCATTATATATTGATTTATAAATATTATTCATTAATTACTTCTTTCTATTTTACTAGATTATAAGTATCTTTAATAATCATAATCTCTTCGTTAGTTGGAAGAACTCTAACTACAACACTAGAGTCATCAGTAGAAATAATTCCTTCTACTTCATCTTTGAAACCAGCAATCTTAGTGTTCTTTTCATCATCAATTTTGATTCCTAAAGCATCAAGTCTTCCTAAAATAGCTTTACGTGCTTCAATACCATTTTCACCAACACCAGCAGTGAATACAATTGAATCTACTTTACCATCTAATTTAATATAATATTCAGCTATATATTTAGCAATACGATCATTATACATATCAAGTGCTAATATAGCATTCTCATCGCCCTTAAGAGCAGCATCTTCAACATCTCTGCAATCACTAAATCCACTGATACCAAGAAGACCACTCTTCTTATTTAAATCATTAGTAATTTGTTCTATATCTTCTCCAGATTCTTTAGCTACATATTCAATAATTGAAGGGTCAATAGCTCCACTACGAGTACCCATCATTAATCCATCTAGTGGACTAATACCCATAGTAGTATCATAACATTTACCTTCTTTAATAACACTAATAGAAGCTCCACTACCAATATGACAAATAATTAGATTAACATCATCCTTACCTAATTTTTCTTTCATTTTTAAAGTAATGTATTTGTGACTAGTTCCATGGAAACCATATTTACGTACACCATATTTAGTATACCATTCCATAGGTACTGGATACATATAGTTTACTTTAGGCATAGTTTGATGGAAAGCAGTATCATATACAGCAACCATTGGTACACCTGGAAGCGCTTTTTGCATAGCTTCAATTCCAGCTAAGTTTCCTGGATGATGAAGAGGTCCTAATTTAGTTAAAGACTTAATATCTTCAATAACTTCATCAGTAATTAAAACTGAATCATTATACTTTTCACCACCATGTAAAACTCTATGTCCTACACCTTTAATTTCTTCTAAACTTTCAACTGCTTTATATTTTAATAATTCTTCGATTAAAGCTTCAGCAGCTTCAGTATGATTCTTTAAGAATTTAGTTTCTTTATACTTTTTACCATTTACTTTAGTAGTCCAAAAACTATCTTTTAAACCAATCTTTTCAAAATAACCGCTAATAAGTAACTTCTCTTCAGGCATTTCAACTAATTGAAATTTTAAAGAAGAACTACCAGCATTAACACATAATATCTTCATCTAATATTTCCTTCTTTCTTTGTATTAATATTATAACAAATAATACCTAAAAATGGAAATAAATTTAAATAAAATAAAAGGCACTACAAATGTGCCTTAAGATTAAAGTTTCTTTACTTGTCTTTTATCATTATATTTTTCTATTCTATCATAATCAAAATTAAAATCATCTTCATATTCTTGATTTCTAGAATTCATTATTTTCATCTTATAAAGTAATTTATTTTTCTTACTAAAATAGTTATTCAAAAGCATATATTATATCCTCCAGTAATATTATGTTACATTTACAAAAAATAATACTTATGCTATAATTTTTTGTGAAAGAAGGATGAAATTTATGGAAAAGAAAGAACAAACTAAAAAGTTAGTTATTAGAGGCGTTATCGTAGTATGCACAGCTATAGTTTTATTTATTGCGATTGACTTATTAAATGTTTTAGCATTCAAAGGTAAACCTTTCATAATAATAAATGAAACTGATACTAAACAAAGTTCAATATTATATGATGTTTATGAATGTAATGGAAAAAGAATTTTCAAACTTAAAGGTACAAAATATAATTGTCCAGTTGAAAACAAAAAAGTAATTACTATTACTGACAAGAGTGAAGGACAATATTGCGCTGATGCAATTGAATATTATTATAAAGATTACTATTTCACTTGTATTAAAAGTCATAATGTTATAGTTACAGTTAATGGAACAGAATACACAATTAAAGAAGCTTTGAATAATGGAATTGTTACAATGGATGAACTTATAGCTATAGGATTTAAACCATTAAAGAAAAATGTTACTGATGATCCTACTACTCCAACTGAACCAACCGAACCAACAACACCTACAGAGCCTACTACGCCAACTGAACCTACAACTCCTACTGAACCAACTACTCCAAGCGAACCAGTAAAACCTACTGACCCTGTTAAACCAGTTGAACCAACAACACCTATAGAAAAACCAACAGATACTACAAAGAAAATAACTATTACAGATACTAGTGCTGGCAAAGATTGTCTTCAAGCAATTGAATATTATTATAAAAGATATTACTTTAATTGTATTAAGAGTCAATATGTAATAGTTACAGTTAATGGTAAAAAATATAACATCAAAGAAGCTTTAAATAATGGTATTGTTACTATGGATGAATTAATAGCTGCTGGATTTAAACCTCAAACTGACGCAGTTGATAGATAAAACAAAAAACCTGGAATTGATGATGTAACCCATATAGTTGACACGTATTAAAAAACAATACGTGTTTTCTATT
>CAVIUL010000074.1:0-6422 GCA_963645885.1 bacterium
TTATATAAGTGCGCTATGCACACCCTTTACATAATTATTATCACCATATTTATAATAACCTAAATAAACTTCTTTATTTTTCTTTATACTTTGTATTTGACTAGTAGTAAACTCTCCACCACTTCTAGTCTTGTACCCTTTACTAGTAAGTTTATCGGCTATCTTCTGGTAACTAGTTCCTATATCTAGCTCATAAAAGACAATCTCTACAATCTCTTTCTCACTAGCCTTAATTTCTAGCTTACCATCTACATTCTCATAGCCATAAGGTATATTTCCACCTGCATACCCACCACCTCTAGCCTTTATATTCCTACCAGAAGAAGTACGCATATTTATATTTTTTCTTTCTTGCTCGGCTACAAATAACAAGATACTTCTATAGACATTACCTAGTCCCATCTCATCATCAAAATCTTCGCTCACGCTCACTAGCTTTATATTCTTCTTCTCTAGCGTGTATAAGTAATAAAAGTATAGCTTTATATCTCTAGCCACCCTATCACTTTTAGCTACAACTACAGTATCATAGTCTACTTCATCAGTACCATACAGTATCTTATCTAGTTCAGGTCTACTATCTTTCACACCACTTATACCTTCATCTACATACAAGCGCACTAGCTCATACCCATTTTCGGCGCAATACTTCTTTATAGTTTCTTCTTGGCTACTTATACCAAATTTATCATCTTCCGCCTGCGCACTAGTAGATACTCTTATATACCCTACTGCTTTCTTTGTGTTCATATTTTATTTTTACTCACTTTCTAGTTATAAAAAATCACTTTTTAGTAATATTTTCTAATCATCCCATAGGCTATCTACATCCATACTAGCCTCAATCTCTTCATCAGTAGTACCTAGCACAACCTTAAAATCTTCAATCTTTTGTCTAGCCACCTCTTTAGCTTTCTTCTCTTCTGGTGTAATCCTACCTGTATTTACTTCTCTATCTTTAATAGCACTAGTAGTAGGTTTGTACTCATACACCTTATGCCTAGCTTTTAGGTTAGTATCTTTAGGCACAACCACAATCTTATAACCCATAAGGTCTAGCATAGCCTCAAAGTTTTCTATCTTCAGCTCACACTCCGCACTTCTCTTACCCCTAGTGTTTCTTTTATCAGGATTGAGCATCCGATAAAACACTTGATTGTCAATTTTCATAGGTCTTGATAGCTCTCTTGGTCTAATTTCTTTTAAATTCATCAAATCTTTGATGATCTCTATAGTGTTCATAAAAACCCCCTTTTTCTTGAGATAATTATACCATTTGTGTTAGAAATTGCAATTTTTGGGTAATTTTTTGGGTAAAAAATTTGAGGTCAAAAGTGAAAATCACTTGTGAAAAAATCGGGAAATTTCACAGAAAATGGGGATAATTCTACCACAAAGGGTATCACGAATTTTTTATTTTTTACAACTATAAAAAATAAAAACCAAAAAATAGCCGATAAAATGGGCAAATCTTACCTTTTTGTACCCTAATTTTCTAAAAACTTTTTTTAAAATTGAACTTCTAAGAGAAAGTTTTAAAAATAGACCTTACGAAAATGTACTATTTGGGGGCAAAAGCCCATAAAATAAGGGTTTTAAGTTGGTTTTTATTTTTTTAACTTAAAAAAAATGGTGAGTGAACAGGTGTTCATTATTGATTTATGGTACAAAATAGTAAGATTTTAGTTA
Organism: bacterium; assembly: GCA_963645885.1. Classification (GTDB taxonomy): domain Bacteria; phylum Bacillota_I; class Bacilli_A; order RF39; family UBA660; genus CAG-1000. Next base: position 1,690 of record CAVIUL010000074.1, read on the forward strand.
AAGAGTGCCTTTTGTTTTTTAGGGTGGATGAAGGGCTAACTAACGCTTGCTCTTCTGGTGGATCATACCCCACCCCCTACACAATCAATAATTGCAAGCAGTCGCAAGCAAGCTATATATAAGCTATATATTTATATCTAATCTTGATTAGATATAAATTAATTCAATATTAAGATATATTTTCATATCTTTAAAAATCAAAACGCTATCAAAACAACAACCACCACCAAAAAAGCAAGCCCTAGCAACCACCAAAACATAAGCTAAATATAAATTTATTATTTTTGATAAAAATACATACACTGAACTATGAAAAATTGATTTTTAGCCCATGACTAAAGGTTTAAAATTAATTTACAAAAAATTAAAAAATTACGAAAATATGTTGCATATAACATAAATTATGATATAATAAATGTGTCAAGAAAGGGCGATCATATCAGATCGCAAAAGGTGTAAAAGATGAAAAACACAAACACAAAAGCATCTAAAGATGCAACTACTGCTACAACTGCTCAAGCAGTAAACTATGCTTATTTGATTTGCTTGGCAACTACTGCCAATGCGGACGCTTTACCTCACTATATTTGGGGATTAGCTCATTATTCTTTGGAAGATATGCAACTACAAAGTAAAGCTAAATATTTAAAAAAAGAACTTAAGACTTTATCTGAAAGTATCAACTATAAAGCTAAACAATGGAATAGCTCATCATTCAGTACTGACTATAAAGCTTATCGATTAGAGAATATTAAACCTCTAGAAGATAGAAAGAAAGAACTAGTGAATAAGCTTGAGGTTATAGAGCGTAAACAAATCTTTAACCGCCACAATTTCAAAAACGCATTTGCTAATTACTGCGAATCTAAACGCGATCTAATTACTGCCGTTTTAGAAAAGTATGTAAACAAGCCTTTAGGTGAGCGTACTGAATCTAAACTTAAAGCTGAAGTAATAAGTATTTTGAATCTTGAAAACTGTAGTATATTGATAAATTGTGGAACTCTATTGAGTGAGGCAAGCCTTACTGTCTTATGGATCCGTGATAATCATGAAGGTATCATGTGCGAATACTCATTCAGTAAATTATTTTTAGGGGATGGGCGCAATAAGATTCTTAAAGTGCTAGATACATTATCTGAAACAAAACCTTATATTAAAGACTATGATAAGGTTATTGAGAATCAAGTGAAGGTAAAGGATAAAATAATTAGCAAAGCTATCGAATTGCAAAAGCTTTTAGATGAATATAATAATATTGGTACTAAAAGTGAATATGTGACTATAGGCGGTAATGTTTATGAGTGGATGCGCCGCAAAGAATATGAAAAAAGTTTGAAGGAAGGAGAATAAAAACAATGGCAACTATTAATTTTGGTACAAGTGATTATATCACTTTAGGTATTGAGCCGTATGAATGCGAAGAACTAAATAGTATATATGGTGATTCTCCAGATTCTTACGATCTATATGAATTATATTGTGATGATGAAGAAAATGCTAAAACTATATTAGATGGTTATGATTTCAAATTCTTTAATGTAAGTATCAAATATGGTTATTATGAATCATTATATATCGACATTAAAGCAGTTTATAGTATGTATGGTACTTTCTATGAATCATATACTGAAAAGATGGATGCTTTAAAAGAAGTAAGCAGTTTAAAAAAGTGCTTAATTGATTTGGCAGATGTGGGTTTTACTGCTTGCTATCCCGGATGGTGTACATCTTTTGAATCTCATGAAGGAACACTAAAGGCAATAAATGAGGCAGTAAAGGAAATAAGGCAAGAAATAAAAGAAGTCCCTACATATAGGCAGTTCATAAAAACTAATAGTATATAAAGGTATCAAGGGCTACCTAAAAAGCCCTTTATTTAAAGGAGTTAAAAGTATGTTTAATATTAATAATGGCTATATCGGCTCATCAATGAGCGTTAGGGCGAAAGCTTGTTATGATAATGATGTAAAGCCACTTTCCAAATGGTCTAAAAGTGATATCTTAAATTATTTATCTAATGATCAGATACGACAAATTAAAGATAATAAGATTACTTTAAAAGCATTAAAAAGCTATTTGTTAAGCTATGATTCATGGCATCATTCAAGCAGTTATTTCAATAAAGTAGATTTTTATTGTATTGATACTGACAATATAGAAGGCTTTAATATAGAAGATTTGAAAGCTATTAATGAAGATATTAAAAAAGAAGAAAAACAAGCAAAAGAAAAGGCTTTAAAAGGCTATAAGATAGCACTAGTAGATTATATCGAATGGGCAGGCACAAAAGCCCACCCAAAAGCTATAAACAAACAAGATATAGCTTTAATTAATGATAAATGGGCTTATCTGGAATTTTCTAAAAAATCTTTAAATGGCAAGTATGTAGATATTAAAGAAGTATACAAGCAAGCGCCAAAAGGTAAAGCTAAAATAATAAAAGCTATTAAAAAGTATCATAATTTATAAAAAAGGAGTAATAAAACATGAATACAAAAGAATTAAAAACAATATATGCAGTAGTTGTTAATTATAGTGAGGATCTAGACACAAGTTATTATGATAACTATGAAGATGCTAAAAGCAAATTTAATCATGAGTTGGCTTTTCAATTAAATAACAGTTTAGAATATTTAAAAGAAAATAAGCACTCTATAACATTAGGAATAATAAAAGATAGTCAATATAGTATAAATGAATTACAAGACTATGACAACGATTTATGGGATGAGGCTAATGAATGGCTAGATAAAAACGGATATAATGAAAGTATTTATGTAGATTTTGAAAAAGTTTATACAAATACTGATAGTAAATGGTTAGCATACACTAAAGATGATAGTAAGTTTATAGTGGATGAAATGCTATGGAGTTGCCACGATAGCCGTATATGGTACACTAATGAACAATATAATAGTTGGATCAATGAAGTTGAAGAAACAAAAGAATTATTTAATAGATATAAACATCATGACTTAATGGACTATATAAACGATTTATCAGATGTCCAAGAAGAAGTTATCAACGCATACAATGAAGTTGTTTAAGTAATATTTATAAATAAAGGAGTATAAAAACATGAATACATTCAATGAATCAAACTATAAAGCCGTTAGGAAAATTGTTAAAAGTTGGACTGAAGAAAAACAAATAAAAGAATATAACAAATGGCTTGAAGATATTAACAACTTTAGTGGCATCTATAGACCTATTAATGAAGAATATATAAATAAATTCTTTAATAATATACCACCTTATGAAATAGCTTGTATTATTTCAGATACTGCATTATTTAAAAACAATAATAAATATTTTAAATATGATGATATAAAAGGCATCTATGAATGTTCAAGGGGTTTATCTGACTATGATCTAACTAGTTGGCTTGTTGAATTGGTGGATGGTGTAGCAAGTTGGCAATATGTACCGGAAGAACTAGAACCATATGCAACAAGAAAGGAGGCGCTATAAATGTTTAATATATTTCATAACTATGATATAGAATTAAAAAATTATAAGCCTGTAAGTGATGAACACTGCCCCCTATTAGGTGTTAAAAATGAGGGTATGTTAGCACAACCTCATCTCCTTATAGCAGGTGCTACCGGTAGTGGTAAAAGTGTTTTAATTAATGATTTATTAAGTGAGTTGCTATTAGTTGGCACTCCTTCAGATACTCAAATAATTTTAATAGATCCTAAAAAAGTTGAATTATACAAGTATAGGATAAGCCCATTGTGCTTTAAATATGCTAGTGAAAATGAAGATATAAGCAAGTTGTTAAGTTGGGCTATTGATGAAATGATGGCAAGATATAAACAAATGCAACAAGCTAATCTAGTTAAATATAACGGCAAGCATATTTATATATTTATTGATGAATTAGCCGACCTATTAACAACAAATAAAAAGCAAGTGTTACCACAACTACAAAGAATAGCACAGTTGGGGCGTGCGGCTAAAATTCATTTAATAATGGCAACACAACGACCAACTAAAGATATATTAAGTGGTCAATTAAAAGTAAATTTAGATAGTAGGGTGGCTTTAAGATGCCCTACACCTCAAGATAGTAGGAATATTATAGATATGACAGGCGCTGAACTATTACCAAGATATGGGCAAGCAATTTATAAATCACCTGAAAACCTAACACCTGTCTTAATTGATATACCTTATATTGAAAGTCAAGCCATACAAAACTTAATTAACATGACTTGCAATAAAATGAGTTGTAGTTATATCAAATGGCATAGTAAAGAAGTAATGAATTGTAATATTTAAATTAAAGGAGTAATGAACACATGAACACATTAAATTTTATAGGATCATACCAAGCGGCTATATTATGGGTACATATTTTAAATATATTAGTTGCTTTAGTGATAGCTTATACATTGTTTGAATTAATTAGTGCTATACGCTCAAAGCTAAAATAAAGCCCATAGCAAGCAATTTATAAAAATACATATAAAAAGGTGGTTTAAGTTAAAACCGCCTTTATTTTGCGTTTATTTGCCTTTAGTGTGCATTTTATGTTAACTTATGCTTAACATTTATACAAATTACACTAATTTACACTAAATTACACTATCTTATTTTGACCATTTCTAATAATTTTAAAAATAACAATACCATTGTACCCAGATAAAGGGCAAGCCATATCAATTCACTAATAGTTGGTTTATTTTTCATTTGTAGTTGTTGCCTCTATAGGTGCTAGTTGCTCT
>CAVIUL010000074.1:6457-9580 GCA_963645885.1 bacterium
TTGCTCTTTAGTTGTCCCTAGTTGGTCGTTAGTTGGTGTAACTTCTACATCAATAGCATCTTCTTGTATTGTATTAAAGTACTTACTCTTTAACTCATCATCACTAACATTAAATTCTTTATTAGTTGGCATAGCCTCTATTTGTAGTCTGGTATCATCTTTATAGCCATAGTTGTTCTTTAATAAGAATATACTACCTACTACATTCACTTCATTGTTTTGCATATAGTCTACTTGTAAGTTGTTAAGTAAGAAATAAGCTCTCTCTAGTTGCTCTAAACAAGCAGGATTGGGATTAGTTGTTCTTTCCTTCAAAAATGTGGTTCTATCTACACCAAAATACATTGATAAGCCTTCAACACATGGCTTAATATCATGTTCTTTGCATTTAGTAAAATATAATAATGCTCTCTCTTTAATATCATTAGGATCTTTAAAGTTTACCTTTGGTAAGTCCCAAGCACCTAAAGCAAAATCTAAAGATTTACTAACTACACCTTCGCCTATAGGATCAGTCTTTGCTCTTTTAGGTAGTCTTTTAATTTTATTAGTTGCTAAATAACCCATAGTTGCCCTCCTTTACATTAGTTGGTTAAAGTCATAAAGCCTACAAATGATGGCTTACCTTTAACACTTCTTTCGCCTATACACCAATCAGGGTGCATTACCACATTAGCATTAAATCTTTTAGCACTAAATGGTAAATACCCATTGTTCCTACACCATGACTTATAGTAATCGTATAGTTCTTTCTTTTGAACTGTTGCCTCTTCTTGTTTCATACACTTTTCTTCTAAAAACTGTAGTACTAAATCGTTATCTCTTTCGTACTTATCAACAACTGACTTTATCTCATTAGGCATTGTTAGTCCAAGTTTTAAGTAATCATAGTACCCTTCAAGTAACCACATGAATATACCACTCATATTTTCTTGTTCTTTAAACAAATCTTTAAGTGTTGTATCTCTTTCTTCTTGTGAGTAATGCCTATTGAACTCTATAACTCTCAATCTATCACTAGCAAATACACTCTTATCTTGCACGCTTGGTAAGTCATTACAAGATAGCCATAAAGTAAACTGTGGTAGATAACTTATAGTATTTTCATATAAGGCTCTTGCAGTTATCTCTTCGCCACCTGTTAGTTGCTTGATAGTTTCTTCATCTAATTTACCATACTGACTACTTTCAGCCATAGTTACAAATCGTTTACCCTTTAAGTTGGCAAGTGTTGGAGATGCACTGTCGGCATTTTTACTTGTACTACTCTTACAAATAATAGATACCGGACTCACACAAGAATAATCCCCTAGTAAATTCTCTATAGCATTTAATAATGTAGATTTACCATTTCTAGTAGTCTTACCATAACATATAAACATACATTCTTCTTTACTACTACCTAGAATAGAATAACCTAATGCTCTTTTAAGATAACTAATTTTAACTTCATCATCTTGCATAATATCAGATATAAACTTATCCCAACGATCACATCTTTTTACCTTGTTAAACGGATACCAATAACTAAAGTTAGTTTGCATAGTTAGGTAATCTTCCCAACTAGCCTCCCTAAATACTTGGTTCTTTAAATCATAAGTACCATTTTTACAATTTATTAGATAAGGCTTGTTATCAAACATACTAGCAGTTATAGGTAGTACATCCATAGCATCTTTAATAAGTCTATCTCTAAATCTTCTATCTCCTGTTTTCATTAAGAATTTCTTATACTTTTGTTTAGTATCATCATCCTTAATAGTCCAACTATAAAGCTCTAGCAGTTGGCAAAATTCTTTAACTCTATCACTAACAATAAGTGAGCCTATATCTTTTTGCCACTTACCATCTTTATATGAGTACCAACTTTTCTTTTCCGGACAATACCTAGTACAATCTTTATAAGTTTCTATAAATAGTTGTGCTAGTCCACCTTCACTCCAAGAATAGCCTAGTGAGTCGGTATGTTGTTCGGCAGGTTTACTTGCTAGTATATATTCAAATCTCGGTAGTAAGATATCATCCGACAATATCATTCCATTTGGAAATTGATACCCTTCTAGTTCTTCCACATTTTCCATAATTCTTACTTCCTTTCATACTTTAATATACTTTGTGTAATACTCTCTAACTCTTTAATAGGTAAAGGTGGTACACAAGCAATCTCATTAACTCTACATAACTCTTTAAATATATATTGTGCAGTTGCACCTGAATTATGTAGTTGACCTGCTAGACTAACCATAGATATATGCCTACTACCTTCTAGCATTTTAGGGTAAGTAGGATTAAGTTTTAACTTATTACTTTTATTTAATTCATAAGTCGGTGTATATATTTTACTAGAAAAACTTTCTATTTTAGTTTGTTCTTTTGGTACATCTTTAAAATATTTATCAACCACATAATCTATAGCTTGTTGATTTTCGATTATAGTAGGGTATATTAGCTTGTTTCCTGTAACAATGAAGTATCTATCATCTTTATATATTTCAAGCCCTAGACCATTGTTTTTGCCCTTAAATGGCAAGTTGCCTTTTAGGTAAATGTGCATACCTCTACCACTTCTACTAAATTCAGTATATGATTTACAAGTTGTAATGATATCGTAAGCTACATCACTTAATAGATGATACTCATCAAAGCCTACATCTATATCTATACCTACTATCCCATTGTCATTAAAGACAAAACCTATATCTTCATAGTTCCCTAGCCTTACTGACTCTCTAGCATCTTCAAAGCTAAACCATAAAGATTCATTTGAGCAACTACTAGCTTTATACTTATCAGCTTGCATGGGTACTTTACTTGTTTTCCAAGCACACACCCACTGCTTTAAACTTGTAAGTTCTTCTGGTATGTTGTCATAGTTCTTCATCTTCAATATCTTCCTTATCTAGCATTATGTAGTACTTTCTTCTTACTACTGACTTTCTTTGTATAGCTTTAGTGATAGTAGATTTAGTTATATCTAACTTCTTACATATCTCTTTGCTAGTCCCTTCAAATAAATAGTTACCTTCTTTATCATAGACTATGTAATGATTAACTGTTGTCTTTTCAAAATCATAATACATAAATAACTCCTAACTGTATAAGTTATTATCTGGTTCTTCTTCA
>CAVIUL010000075.1:0-9470 GCA_963645885.1 bacterium
GTATATCTTATGTTCCACGTGGAACATTGTTGATAACTTTTCTTATTTAATTCTTTGCTATAATAGGTGTATTGTTAATATTAAAAATCTGATAATTAGTTTATTTGTTAATTAATTAAAGTATATTGTTAATAATTTATAAATATTTTTTTAAATTTTTCCTCTCTTTTTTATTTGTAGAAGTCATAACCTAGAATCATGTTCCACGTGGAACATGTGAATAACTTTTTCTTTCTAATAAATCTTTTTAAACTTATTTAAAAAAATAAATAATGTTTAATTATAATTACTTATCTTATTCAATACATTATAGAATAAATAATCTGTTATTGTTCCACGTGGAACATTGTTAATAACTTTGCTTTTTTATTTCCCGGGAAATATTTTTTTCACTGTTCCACGTGGAACATTTAAAAAGAAGAGTAATAAATTACTCTTCTTCTATAGGATCTTCTTCCTTTTCAATTACAGATATTGATGCTACCTTATTTTTGTCTTTTAAATTTATTAATCTAACACCTTTTGTTACTCTTCCCATTTGTGAAATACTATTTATATCCATTCTGATAATTATTCCATCTGATGTGATGATCATTAAATCTTTGTCATTATCTGTAGATTTAAATCCTATAACATTTCCATTTTTTTCTGTAATATTAATTGTCTTTACGCCTTTACTTCCTCTTTTTGTTTCTCTATACTCTTCTATAGCTGTTTTTTTACCATATCCATTTTCTGTAACAACAAGTAGTAATTTTCCTGGTTCTGATATTTCCATTCCTACACATTTATCATCTGATAAATTAATTCCTCTGACACCAGAAGCAGTTCTTCCCATGATTCTAATTTCTTCTTCGTTGAATCTTGCCATTCTACCATTTGAAGAACACATTAGAACTTGATCATTTCCTGTTGTTTTCTTTACTGAAATTAATTCATCATTTTCTTTTAATGTTATTGCTATCTTTCCACTTTGTCTTATATTATCAAATTCTGATATTAATGTTCTTTTTACTAATCCGTCTTTTGTACTAAATAGCAAACATTTGTACGTTTCGTTTTCATTTATTCTTATTATTGTGTTAATTTTTTCATCTTTTTCTAAAGATAATAGGTTGACAATTGGAAGTCCTTTTGCTGTTCTTGAATATTCAGGAATCTTGTATCCTTTTAATCTATATACTTTTCCTTTATTTGAGAAGAATAATATATAATCGTGAGTATTCATTGACAATAATTGTTCCACATAATCTTCTTCAGTTGTTGTCATACCTTTTACTCCAACTCCACCTCTATTTTGTACTTTATAAGTGTCTTTTGGAGTTCTCTTAATGTAATTTTTGTTTGTAATTGTTACAATTATTTCTTCTTGAGGAATCAATGATTCATCTTCAATATATTCTATTGCGCTATTATCAATCTTTGTTCTTCTTTCATCACCATATTTTGCCTTAATTTCAAGCATTTCTTGTTTTATAATTGCTAATACTTTTTCTTCACTTGCTAAGATTGATTTATATTCTTCGATTAATTTTAAGATATTTGCTAATTCTTCTTCAATTTTTTCTCTTTCTAAGCCAGTTAATCTTCTTAATTTTAATTCTAAAATTGCATCTGCTTGAATTTCACTGAATCTATATTTTTCAATTAATCTTGCTTTAGCTATTGAATCGCTTTGACTTTCTTTTATTATTTTAATAATGTCATCTATGTGATCTAATGCTATTTTATATCCTTCTAAGATATGTGCTCTAGCTTCTGCTTTAGCTAAATCGAATTTTGTTCTTCTAATTATAATTTCTTTTTGATAATCAACATATTTTGAAATGATGTCCTTTATTCCTAATGTTCTTGGTTGTCCTTGATCTAGCATTAAGAATATAATTCCGAATGTTGATTGTAATTGTGTATGTTTGTATAAATTATTTAATACTACGTTTGCATTTGCTTCTTTTTTAAGTGTTACAACGATTTTTATGCCGTTTTCGATGTTTGTTTCTTCATGATAATCGGCAATTCCTTCTAATACTTTATCTCTAACTAATTCTGCAATTCTATTTTTTAAGTCTAATGTATTAACATTATAAGGAATCTCTGTAATTACGATTCTATTTCTATTATTTGTTTCTTCTATTTCAGCTTTACATCTTATAGTTATTGTTCCACGTCCGGTTTCATAGGCTTTTTTAATACCACTACTTCCTAATATAATACCACCTGTAGGAAAATCAGGTCCTTTGATATAGTTCATCATTTCCATAGTATCTATTTCAGGATTATCTATGTATGCAACACAACCATCGATTACTTCTCCTAAGTTATGTGGTGGTATGTTTGTTGCCATACCTACTGCAATTCCCATTGTTCCGTTTACTAAAATATTTGGAAATCTACTTGGTAAAACTACTGGTTCTTTTTCTGTTTCATCGAAGTTTGGTGTAAAATCAACTGTATCTTTATTGATATCTCTTAACAATTCTAAACTTACTTTGGCAAGTCTTGCCTCTGTGTAACGCATTGCTGCTGCTCCGTCACCATCCATGTTACCAAAGTTTCCATGACCATCAACTAACATATATCTGTAACTGAAGTCTTGTGCCATTCTAACCATTGCTTCATAAATTGATGAATCTCCGTGTGGGTGATATTTTCCCATAACATCTCCGACAATTCTAGCACATTTTCTGTGTTGTTTGTCTGGTGTGTAACCTGATTCATACATTGAGTAAAGAATTCTTCTGTGAACTGGCTTTAAACCATCTCTTAAGTCTGGAATTGCTCTTGAGACGATAACACTCATTGAATAATCTAAAAATGAATCTTTTACTTCTTTTATTATATTATTTTGTTCTATCTTATCCATTTTAACCTCCTATATATCTAAGTTGCTAACATATATAGCATTTTCTTCTATGAATTTTCTTCGTGGTTCTACATCTTCACCCATTAGAGTTGTGAATATTTCGTCAGCTCCCATTGCATCGTCAACAGTGATTTTTCTTAGGATTCTGAATTCTTTTGACATTGTTGTATCTCTTAATTCATCTGCATCCATTTCACCTAAACCTTTCATACGTGTAATTGTATATTTTGCATTTTCAGGTAATGTTTTTAAGTATGCATCTCTTTCATTTTCGTCTAAAACATATTTGATATTTTTGCCATATACAATCTTGAATAAAGGTGGTTGGGCTGCGTAAACATGTCCGTTTTCAACTACTGGTTTAAAGAATCTATAGAATAATGTTAATAGAAGAATTCTAATATGAGAACCATCTACATCGGCATCGGTCATTATTATAATTTTGTCATATCTTAGTTTTGATAAGTCGAATTCTTCTCCAATTCCTGTACCAAATGCTGTTACTATAGTTCTTATTTCTTCATTACTTAACGCTCTATCTAGTCTTGCTTTTTCAACATTTAATATTTTTCCTCTTAATGGAAGAATAGCTTGTGTCATATAGTCTCTACCTTTTTTAGCAGAACCACCGGCTGAATCTCCCTCGACTAGGAATATTTCTGATTCACTAGGATCTTTACTTTTACAATCTGTAAGTTTTCCATAGAAATTAGTTATTTCTAAGTCGCCTTTTCTTCTTGTTAGTTCTCTTGCTTTTTTAGCAGCAACTCTAGCTCTAGATGCAAGTAGTACTTTTTCCATTATTGCTTTGGCTTGATCTGGATTTTCTAGTAAAAACTTTTCAAATCCTGCACCAAATACATTACTTGCTATTTTTCTTACTTCAACATTTCCAAGTTTTGTCTTTGTTTGTCCTTCGAATTGTGGATTTGGATGCTTGCAAGATATTACCATTGTAATTCCTTCTTTTACATCATCTTGTGTTAATGAATCATCTTTATCTTTAAGAAATCCATTACTTCTAGCATAATTGTTAATAACTCTTGATAATGCAAGTCTAACTCCATCTTCATGTGTTCCACCTTCAACAGTGTTAATATTGTTAGTAAATGAGTAAACATTGCTGTTATATCCGTCATTGTATTGCATTGCTACTTCTATGCTTATATCGTCTTCTGAACCTGATACATCAACTATATCATCGTGAATAGCTTTTTTATTTGCATTTAGTAGTTTTACGTATTCAACAAGACCTCCATTATATAAGAATTCATCTTTTTGACCACTTCTTAAATCGCTAAGAATAATTCTAAGTCCTTTGTTTAAGAATGCTAATTCCCTTGATCTTGTTTTTAATGTTTCGTAATCAAATGTTGTTGTTTCTTCAAATATTGTTGGATCTGGTTTGAATGTAACAGTTGTTCCTGTTCTGTTTTCATCACAATCGCCTATAACTTCTAGGCTTTTTACTGGATGACCACCATTTTCAAATCTTTGATGATATATTTTTCCATCCCTATACACTTTAACTTCTAACCAACTTGATAAGGCGTTAACTACTGATGCACCTACACCATGTAAACCACCTGATACTTTGTATCCTTTACCACCAAATTTTCCACCAGCATGTAATACTGTGAATATTGTTTCAACTGTTGATATACCTGTTTTAGGATGTATTCCTGTAGGCATTCCTCTACCATCATCCTTGACTGTTACACTATTGTCTTCATTTACTATAATTTCAATGTCATCACAATATCCAGCTAATGATTCATCTACTGAGTTATCAACAATTTCCCAAACTAGGTGATGTAATCCTCTAACACCAGTTGTTCCAATGTACATACCAGGTCTTTTTCTTACTGCTTCTAAGCCTTCTAATACTTGAATATCATTTACGCCATATTCTTCTTTCATTTACTCACTCCCTCATCTAAATCAAATATTTTTGCTTTTTCTACTATTCTTTTATTAATATTTTTCAAATCTGTTGTTGTGATGAATACTTGTATGCTTTTATCTAATGATTTAAAAATATTGTTTCTATTTTTTTCATCTAGTTCACTAAATAAATCATCGAGTAATAATATAGGCTTTATATCATATTTTTCTATAAATATTTTGACTTCTGCTAGCTTCATTGCTAAAATTATTAACTTTTGTATTCCTTGTGAACTATATTCTTTAGCGTCGTTTCCATTTTGACAAAATTTGTAATCGTCTCTATGTACTCCAAATGAAGTCATTCCTATATTTATTTCTTTATTTCTATTTTTCTTTAGCTCCTTTAGTAATTTTTCTTTGTCATTTATTTTGTAATCGGATTCATACTCAATATTTAACTTTTGACCTTTAATATAGTTTTTAAATATATCGTTTATATATGAATTGATTAATTCAATATAGTTATTTCTGTAATTATAAATTTTTAGACCTTCTTCTACTATTTTTTCATCTAATATATCTAAATATCTGGAATCTAAATTATTATTTAACATTAATTTCTTTAAAAAGTCATTTTTGTTCTTAATTAAGGTATTATAATTATTTAAATAATAAATGTATTCTTTGTGTAGTTGAGATATTTGTATATTTAGATAATTTCTTCTAGTGTTTGGTGATGATTTAATTAATTTTAACTCATCCGGAGAAAGCATTATTATCCTATATTGAGAGATAAAATCGCTAAGTTTTCTTTGAATCTTCGTATTAATTTTTGTCTTTTTACCATTTTTATCAAGATATAATTCAAGATTCTTTTTAGGACCGTAATCAAAATAGAAAACTTTTATTTTAAAAAAATCTTCTCCTTCTTTAATAATCGACATTTCATTATTTGTTTTAAAAGATTTTGCTAAACTACCTAAATAGATAGATTCAATAATTGTTGTTTTACCAATTCCATTTTTACCAATTATGATGTTTAAATTTGAAAAATTATCAAAGTTTTTTTTCTTATAATTTCTAAAATTTAGTAGTTCTATTCTTGTAATATTCATTTTTAAACCTCATTAACCCCTTTTTTTTGATTTTTCTATCATTTAGGTACACCTACACAACAATTAAATTATACCATAAATTGATGCATAAAAAAAGATAATTTTAATTTTAATTACCTTTTTTTGATGTTCTTTCGTCTAAAACGAATTTTAATCTTGTTGCTCTTAAAATTTGATTTGATAATGAACCAAATGATACATCAAATTCTAGCTTATCACCATTTTTAAATATGATTGCTGACTTCTTATTATCTACTTTATAGTATCTTTCAATTTTTTCTAAATTTATCCAAATACAATCCGTTCTTTCAGGTGATGTAGTTGGAAAAAATATCATTTTTTGGCTCTCTTCTACAATAATAGGAGATTTATGAGTTATTCCTAGCATTTTTCTAGTTCCTTCTTTTCTGCCTTCATATGAACTGCCAAAATACTCACAACTGTGTTCCAATACTTCTTGTACTGTTTGATTAACAACATATTCATTATCAGATTCAATTACTTTTGATTTAGTCCCTTCAATTGGTAATATTACTTGCGTATCGTAATTAACTTCATAATCCATATCATTCTTCCCCCTTTCATTAATAATGGCTAATATACTAGCACAGATGGTTTGTCGAAATTTGTCGAAATTTGTCGAAAAATTTAAAAAAATTTAAAAAATTGCAAAAAAAAACGAAAAATTTCGTTTTTTAGTAAGTCTTCATAGGTAAAATTAATTCAATTAATTCATCATTTTCTGCTTCTTTTAAAATTATTGGACTTATTTCACCATTTAATAATATATATATATCTTCTTTAGTAAATACTTTTAATGCTTCCATCATGTATTTAACACTAAATGAAATTTTTATATCATTTTCTGTTTCATTTGTAATTAGAATTTTATCTTTTCCTTTTCCTTCAGTACTTGCTGCTCTAATAATAAGTTCACTACCAGTAACTTCCATATCAACGATGTTTTTATCTTTTGATTGAGTTAATGATGATGCTGTATCTAATAAACTATATAGATCTTTTAAATTAGCTTTAATTTTATGTTTGAATTCTTTAGGAATTGAATTATCTGTATTTGGATAAGTTCCATTTAATAATGATGTTTGGAATATAATATTATCAAATTTAAATAAAGCTTTATTTGGGAATACGTGTATTTCTAATTCAGATTCTTTATCGATTGTTTTAACAAGTTCATTAATGTTTCTTGCTGGAATAACCATATTAACGTTTTCACTATACATACTATCTAATTTTATTGTTACTTTTGATAATCTATATGAGTCTGTAGCTACACATTCAAATATATCTCCTATTAATTTAATGTTAACACCTGTTAATAAAGGTCTACTTTCTTGAAGTGAACAAGCAAATGATGTTTTATTAATTATTTCTTTGAATTTTTGACTATCTAATTTTATAGGTTTTTTAACTTCTTCTAATTTTATATTTGGGAAGTCTTCTTGGTTGAAACATGGGAAGTCATATATTCCACCACTTTCTGTTTTAAAAGATACTTCATTGTTTTCAAAGTTTTCTACTATTATGTTAGTATTTTGTAATTTACTTATAGTACTTAATAATGTTTTACCATATATAATAGTACAACCAACTTCATCTATGCTTTTTATATCTCTTTTATCAATGAATGTTTGAATTGTAATATCGTTATCTGTAGCTGTTAAATATAAACCATCTTTTGTTAGTTCAAATTTAATACCGTTTAGTACAGGAATAATATTTCTTGTAGATAGTGCTTTACTTACACAATTTAATCCTTCCATTAATATATTTTTTTCTATTAACATTTTCATAATAATTTTTCCTCCTTTTTCTTATTATTATATATTTATTACTATTATAGAGTGTTAATAATGTTGATAACTCATTTATTTCAAGGTTTTATCTACATATTATGTAAACTTACCATTGTTAAGATGTTTATAACTTGTGTGTTTATTCACAAATTTTCTCCTTTAGAATTTTAATTTCTTCTTGTAACTTTGTATTTGTTTTTAATTCATTTGATATTTTTTCATGTGAGTATATAACTGTTGAGTGATCTCTACCTCCAAACTCTAATCCAATTCTTTGTAAGCTTTCTTCTGTCATTATTCTACTTAGATACATAGCTATTGCTCTAGCATCTGTTACATTTTTCTTTTTCATTTTTCCTTTTAACATTGAAGATTCTAGATTGAAGTATTTAGCAACTATATCTATAATTTTTGCAACTGAATTAGTCCTATATACTGTCTTTGGTACGAACTCTTGTAGTGCATCTTGCGCTATTTCAAGTGTTACATCAGGAATATTAAAGGCAGCTTTGTATGCAACTATTCTAATTACAGCACCTTCTAGATTTCTTATATCACTTCCACAATTACTTGCTATATAGTTTATAACATCTTCATTTATATCTAAATCATAATCGTTAATCATTATTTTATTTTTAATAATATTCTTTTTTAATTCAAGTTCTGGAGGATTAATTGATTCTGTTAAACCCCATCTAAACCTTGTTTTAAGCCTATCTTCTAGATATTTGTAATCATTTATTGATGTGTCTGAAGCAATTATTATTTGTTTTTCATTATCATATAGTGTATTAAATGTATTTGTGAATTCTATTTGTGATTTTGTTGCATTTTCTAAGAATTGAATGTCATCAATCATTAATACATCAACGTTTCTGTATTTTTCTCTAAATGCTTCTAGATAACTAACGTTATTATCGTATTTATTCTTGGCATTTATGATTGCTCGGTAGTCGTTAGTAAATTGTTCGGCTGTTATATAAAGAACTCTTTTATCTGAGTGATTTACTATATAATTTCCGATTGCATGCATTAAATGTGTTTTTCCAAGTCCACTTTTTGCATATATAAAGTAAGGATTATAAAGTTTTCCTGGATTTTGTGCTACTGCTAATGCTGTTCCATATGCTAATTTATTAGAATCACCAACAACAAACGTATCAAATGTATATTTAGGATTGAAATTACTTATATATTTATAATTTGTTAAATCATTAGCTGAGTTTTCTTCAATTTCTTCTTCAATCTCTTTTTTGCTTTGTTTCTTAGGTTTTTCGTTAGCTTTTTCTAATTTCTTTATATCTTTTTCAAATATATATTGTATTTCACATGTATCATTAGTTATATCATTTAATATATCTTCTATGATTGTACTATAGTTTTTCGTGATATTTTGTAATAAAAGTTCATTTGTAGGCACTATAATTATTACTTTACTATCGTCATAAGAGTACAGTTTAAGATCTTTAAATATATAGTTATATGACATTAACGATACTTTTGTTTTAATTTTTTCTAAGAATTTTGACCAAATATCTTCAATATCCATAACTATCTGTCCTTTCTAAGTGCTCTTTCTAACTAAAATTATAGTGCATCTTTTTTTAAAGTCAAATTAAAAAATTTATTTAACATTTATATTAACAACATATTCACGATTTGTAAACAACTTTTTTCTTTTATTTATTGCTTTCTTTTGAGTTATCAACATTATCAACAAATTTACATTTTTATTATTTTAATAATTGTGGATAACTTGTTGATAAGTTAACATAATAATGTTAATAC
>CAVIUL010000076.1:0-9459 GCA_963645885.1 bacterium
ATTTATCTCAAAGTCTGTCTTGTCTACCTATTCCAACATCGAGGCAAATTAATCACTTTATTAACCCATAAAGTGATTGAAAAGGGTTCACTCAATCATTCTCACGAATCATAGAACAAATATATTACATGACATCTATTTTTCCAAATGTTTTAACATTTTTTTAATCAATTCATTAAATACTTTATGAGCATTACATTTGCCCATCATTTCAGGATGACCTTGAATTGCCAATGCTTGAGGTTTATCTTTTTTATGATAATAAATTACCTCTGGTTCTTTTTCAGGATTTGCAATTCCATCTCCTTCATATTTAGATGATTTTTTTATACTAGACCAATAGAGTAAATCGTAATCATTAGAATCCATATCAAATGGATACATCATTTGATGATGAATAGATTCTATTTTAAATCGTGATTCTCCATTAGTAATGTAATGTGGTCCATTATTATGACCAGTAACATCTTGTATAAGTTTACCTCCATTAAGTGCAGTAAGTAATTGTGCACCTCTACATAAACCTATTACAATTTGTTTAGAAGTTAATTTATTATAACATTCTATTTCTAGTTTATCTCTTTTCTCATTATAATAAGTAAATTTATGACATTTACAATTATAAAGAGATGGGTTAATATCACTACCTCCACTAAAAACAACAATGTCTGCTTCTTCTGGAGAATAAACTTCTATTACATCATCAATCCAGTCAAATTCTGTACCAGTTAGAAAATATGGACAATAAATCTTTTTAGGCATTTAAATTACTTTTTAAATTTCTAGCGTATACTTCAAGCCTATATTTAATAGAATCAGGAGAAAACATTTCTTTAAGACCTCCCCAATTTTCTTTAATAAACTCTGTTTTATACTTTTTAGTATAAGGGATTACATAAGAAATACCTTTTCTTCTTTTATTTGCTAATTTCTTTCTAATTTCATCAAAAGGTAAAAGAGTATAATTAGATTGTCTAATAAAACTTTCATCTCTTGAAAAACAATTAGATGCTAAACATATTATATACAAATCGAAAAGATTATAGGATTTAACATTTATATCTCCTAAGACTCCTGAGTCTTTAATGAATAATGCATCAGCAAGACACATATTATGAGGGTATTCAAACAAGGTTCTACTTAACATCAATAGACCTTTATGTTGTAACATTGTTCCCTCTAAATCCATTGTTAAATAAAAATATTTCTTATCTTCTGTAAACTTATATTTAAATGGAATTAATAGTTTAACACAAGAGAGAAATCTTTTCATGGATGCTTTATCCAATATTGCAAAATTATTAAAAACTGTATCAAACTTTTTACAAATAAAAAGTTTGTAATGAATATTATAATGATTGAAAGGTTGCCTATTTGTAAAATCAAACGCTGCATGAAAACAAGGGTACTTTTCATCATTTCTTACAAAAGTGTCTCCTGTTTCTATACATTTACCTATCATTATACATTTGTTATATCTGCTTAAATACATTGTTTTCTTTTAAATAATTAGATAAATGATTATTATATTCTTTTACAGAATCATTATATTCTGTAAGTGTAATAGTTTTTATATTATCAAAATCATTCCATTTAGAAAGATTTAGAGTACTATTACTATTATAAGAAATAGATATACACTTATCTTTAGCAAGTTGTATTCTGGTTAAATATCCTGTTAAACAAGGTTCAACTCCATCAAATGAAACTTTCTGAAGAACAATGTAATTAATTTGATTTTCGAAATCTATTCTAAGTAATTTTCCTATAAATTTAGAATATTTTTCTTCATACATTTTAGTAATGGCTTCTTTAAATTGATAATCAATCTCATTTAATTTAGCCCATAATTCATCTTTCTTTAGAGAATATTTTTCTCTTAAGGCTATAAATTCATCTTTTGTCATATCTTTATATTTTAAAGTTGGGTCTCCCGAAGAGAATCGAACTCTTCTATTTTAATCCAATAAGGAGACTATCATTATCATAAGTCCACAAATTATCTAGTTATCTCTCGTAAAATATATACGAATAAAAACATTACAAATAATATTACAAACTACATCATAGCATTTGACCATTAGGATATAATTCAGAATATTTTGTAAAATACCACTTCATGCATTTTTTAATAACTTTTACCATACTATTAAAAATGAAGTTAATGTTAAAATAAGGGTTATAACACCCATAAATGTTGTTTTCATAAGCTTTTCCTTTTATTGTTTTCTCCCACTTGCAAGCAGTACACCTGCTAGGTTTCGCTCCTAGATTTACTAAGTAAGTTTTAACATTAAACTACAGGTGTTACATAAAATAAATATTAGTTTTATTCTCAATTTCTAATATTAAATTTTATGTGTTACTTTTAAAAAGCCTGGTATCAATTTGGGAAGATACTCATTCCTCAGCGTTTTCTTTTTGAAAACCAACAAAAGTCACTAGTTTAAGGTGCTTAGAACCGAGAATAATGTAAGAATCCAATATATTTTATTCGGATGAATTAATCTTTTTAAATTGTGCATAAGTATGATTAAGAATCACAGGCTTATTATTTTGTGGATTAAGTTCAGGAGTTCCATCTGGATTCAATATTTGAATTTTACAGAAAGAACATCTCTTTTCTACGATAATACCTTCTTTATGAAGGTCATTGTTGTGTGTTGAGGTGATTTCTACATGATCGCCTTCATTGTAAAGAGTTCTTAACTTCATATTATATTAAATTTAAATTAGTTGGGTATCCTGGAGTCGAACCAGGCTTTTCAGGCCCAAAATCTGAAGTAATACCGATATACGAATACCCAAGATAATCTGGCTATCTTCACAGACTGCCAGATTGTAAATTTATGTCAGAATTCAATTTTTTCATCATTATAAGTTGATGTAATTTGTCCTTTTTTCTTACTATCAGTTTCTACTTTAGAATCTTTAAGTTGTTTCCAAAGTTCTTCTTTAGTAAGAGTACTCTTAATATAATTATTTATTTCAAATGTAAGTCCATCATCATTAAGCATTAAATCCTTAATATACTGAGGATCAACCCATACTTTAATAGTAATGTTATTTGCATTATATTTTACATTAATTGTACTTACTTTAGAATTTGTTACATAAGAATAATATTCATATACTCTAAGTACAGTATCATCTTGCTTACAAACATATTGAGAATCAATAGGAATGATAACAGTTACATTTGTATTAACAGTATCTCTTACATGAATACTAGTCTTTATTTGTTGCCATGTATTGTGCTTTTGCTGATGAATATCTACTTCAATATGTCCTGTAGAATCAGCTCTGTTAACTTTATTTTCGTCTTTATCAATTCCAGGAATTTCAGTTATATCTTTTGTAGAATTACCAGTTAATACACCATCAACATGCCAGAAACCTGATTCATATTTAGCAATATACCAAATAACTTTTAAAGTATCAGAATTAACATTTACTCCTGATTTAGATAAGAAATTTTCTAAATTAGGTGCTGTTACAACAGGAATTGATTTTCCTGTAGTATCATAAATATACTTAGTAGGTTCTGTAGTTGAAGTACTCCAATTCTCTATATTAAATATTGTTCCATAATTATAGTCCATTTTAGGAGAACCCTGATTATCCTTTTGTGGATAGTACTGATTTACTGGGTAACTACCAGAGCCTGGAATACGATTATCAACTCGAATATAGAAATAAGCTGTAAGTTTATTAGTAACAGGAACTGCATTAGTTTCTTCTTGCAATACTGTTACTCCTGAACGAGTTATAGCTTTAACTTCTGTATTAGGTTCATTACTACTTGATTTTAATGCTTCTTGATAATCATCATAATATGATGAAGATGAGCATGCAGACAAAATTGCAGCGAGTGCAATAGAAAGAATTGTTTTAGATTTCATAAGAATTATTATTAAAAATTACAGAATACTTTTAAAGAATAATTTTGCATGATTATAGAAAATAATTGCTGTAAGTATTCTTTTAAATTAGCGGGCATTAATGGAATCGAACCACTCTTTAAAGATTAACAGTCTTTCGTTCTAACCGATGAACTAAATGCCCTTACCACTACAGGATTCCTCAATTCCTATTTAATGTAGTGGGGTGAAGTTTCTAGATTACTTCAAACTAATCGCACTTTGGTGGGATTAAAACCTCTTGTTATTATAGTGTACAAGTAGCACTGAGGCAGAATACTTTTATATGAACACAACAAACAAATAACTATAATTTTAAAATGATCAATTAATTTGTTTTGCTGTAAGTATTCTTTTTTATCAGATGATGTTTTGCTAGTTTTTAGTGTTAGCTCACCATATAATTCCCATTTATAAGCATTTTTTTGAATAAAGTTTTGCTGTACATCATCTTGTAAAGTTTTAGAGCGGAAAACGGGGCTCAAACCCGCAACCCCCAGCTTGGAAGGCTAGTGCTCTATCAATTGAGCTATTTCCGCATAAATATATGACAAATATAGCATTTATAAGTATATCTTCAAAATATATTTTTGTTAAAATTTGTAAACTTGATATAAATTGAATATACTTATAAATGCTAATTAACTATTTAATTAAATTGTTTGCGCGCATAATTACTTCAAATCCATTGTCAGTTAGAAGTTTTATAGCTTCTATGATGTCAGGACGTACAAACAAAGCATTACCATTTTTATTAGCAATCCATGTGTTTTTATAACATTCTGATCTCTTTTTATATTTCTTATAGATAACCTCTAACTTTTTATAGTTAATAGGTTTATCTGGTTCAGTAAAGCAATATAGATCTTTACCAATTTTAGAAATAATATTTGAATGTTTAAATTCACTCCAAAATACTAAATTAGATGGTAATCCGCAATGTTTTAATGCACTTCGAAAATCAATTTCAGTAGCTGGAATACTACCTAATTGTTCTCGAAATGCATTAAGGTAAGAAATATGTTCGTTAGCCTTGAACATACTCAAATTCTTTTACAAGTGACACACAAGCATCCATAGGTCTGCCATGATACTTTGAGAAAAGATCTGCAACACGAGGCTGAATGTCATGAATCTGATTATTTTTGTCAATAACAATCGTTAGTTCAAATGGCAAATCAACCTGTACAATCTGCTGATTGTGACCTGGAACAATAGTTGGGTTAGAAGTAATAATTGTTTTAAACTTTTTCATAAGTTTACCTTCCTAGCAAGGATTTATTACACTAGGTAAAATTACAGTCTTTGACTGTCAGTCAATATACTTTTTATAGATGAGATACTATTATTCACTCAAAAGTATATGAAAACTATTTATATGCATAAAGCATAATAGGTTTATTTGTTTGTGATTTAATTTCTGAAATATGTTCCATCATATTATCAGAAACTGCAAAGCAACCTCTACTTACAGGTATTGCTGGTAAAGGATAAAGTTCAAAAGGAGGATTACCTCTATGAATAAGAATTGCTCTAGTAAAAGCATTAGAATTAGATGAATCTAACCCATAAGTTGTATAACCTTTACCAGAAAACTTGCTACTCATTTTTCTAAGATTTCCTACTTTATATTTTCCTAGGCTAGAATAATTACTGCCTATTTTATTACTAAATGTAGAATTAAAAATATTATTTTCTTTACCACGTCCATTAGCACAAAGACTTCTATATATTATTTTCTTTTTATTAAAATCATATATATAAAATCTATTTGTGCCAGATGGACGTGAAAAATCTACTAAAATACAATAGTCTGTACTATAACCATTGTTTTTACAATAATTATATACATTATCTATATCTACTTTAGTAGAAGGGATTAAAAATTTAGTAAATATTATCAATACTAAAATCAATCCTATAATATATTTCTTTTTCATCTTATTTTACCACCTTTTTTATCATAAATTATAATTTTACGAGCACCTCCTAGGTCATGTAATTTATTAATAAAATCATTATCTGCTCTAATACATCCGTGAGATATATCCCCACCATTTAAGAAGGACCAGCCTGTTCCATGTAAACCCACTCCTGAAGGTGAACCATCATCATTAGTATGATTTGTTCTAAAGAACCAGTTTCCAAAAGAAGAATATCCACCTTTTTTGTTTTTAGAACTTTCGGCAGATCCTAAACTAAATGTACCAGTAGGTGTTTTATTATCTCCTGATTTGTGTTTCTATCCAGGAATTAATCCTGTACCGACAGGAGAGGTCATTATTTGTTTTCCGCTAGCATCATAATAACGAGCTAAATGATTACCTTTATCTACAGTTACTACAGGAATTCCTTTAGGAATATCTGCTTTTTCTCTTGTAAACCAAGGTAAATAATTAGTAATTGTAGCATTAGCTCTATTCATAAGTCTTTGCGGTAAAGTTGCAACACTAGTTATTCCAGCTACTGTATTTCTTATGGGTTCATTTCCTGTAGCTACAGCTGCCTAATTAGCTAATCCTGCTACTGTTGGAGCTGCTAATATTCCAAGAGGAATTGCAACTTTCTTTTTCTTTATTAATGATAATATTGGTTTTAAATTTATTTTTGGCATAGATATTTATTGTAATAATTGTAATAGGAATTAAAACAAATAATATTATATTAGAAATTTTATAATCTATAGGTAAAGACATTAATTCATTGCAGTTTAAATATGCAGCTTTTGTTAGATCTATTCCTATATAATGATATATAAATATACTACATAATATTATTTGAAATATTCCTAATAGTTTATATTTATTAATAATTGTGAATGCTGAAATAATACAAATTAAAGGTTCTATATATAAATTTAATATAGTTCCAGCTTCTGCATAAGATAATTTAAACGCAGAAGCAAAATAACTTAAAATTAAACAACATTTATCAAATAATGAATAAGGAGTAATTATTAGTAATAAAATGCATAATAATATTGTATATTTCCTTATTAATGAACTTGTAATTAATATAAGATAAAAACAAGCTAGAACAGTAAATTCTAATTCTTCTACATGATATTTTGTAAATTTTTCATTATTAACTAATAGTTCTGACATAGTATTATTATGATAAGCCATTAATATTATTAATGTAGAACTAAATAAAAACACACTTGTAATGTAATTCTTTTTATATAAATTAATTATAAAAGGAATTATACAAATTATTAATGCTGCTATTATCATTTTTTCTTTACAGTAAATCTTCTAACAGGAACACCTTGAGTTAAACCTAATTTCTAACTTTCAAAGTATTCATTATCATTATCGTCTACAACAACTCCTTGTGCTCTACGAGCTGCAATTTCTTCTTTACTTCTATATTTAGAAGCTTTTGTTGTATTTCGTTTACTTGTGTATCCTGTATTATCTTCAGAACTTCTAGCTAATAAATTATATCTAGCAAGTAATCTTGCAGCCTATTCAGCATAAGCTAAAGTTGAAGAAACAGTACCCTTATTTACACGTTTTTGTTCATAGGAATTAGCATCATCAGGTTCCCATACATAAGGGTCTTTAATTCTAATTTCATTATCATTTTCACTTTCTCTAGTAACTGAACCAAGTTGAGTTCTTAATCCTTCGGCTATAGAATATCTTCTTTTTTGTTCTGGAGTAAGAGTTGCTATAGCTGAATCACGTTTAGCAGGATCGTTTTTATAAGTACTAAGAAATTGGGCTACATCTTTTGCATAATTCTTATATACAGGATTATCAGGAACATTATTATAACCCCAACCTAAATTAATATTATCAGGATTAGTAGGATCAATTCCTGCAGGAATTGCTTCTTGTAAATATTCGTTAGAACCTGAAGGCATTAAACCACGTCCAAATCCATGTCCTCCTAAGACATTAAAAGTTAGAAGTTGATCAGCATAAGGAGCAAATCCATAAAGTTTCGAAGCTAAAATAGGATCTTTATCCTATAAATAATCTCCTGCTAATACAGCAACTCTAGGTGTAGCATAAGCTGTAGCTGCAGTTCCAAGTGCTCCAATTGCTCCCCATTTACCTGCTGTTTTAAGGAAACTTTTATTGCCAAAGCCTAAATCTTTGTAAGCTTTTAATCTTGCTTTATTTAATCCAGCTTTAGCTTCAGCACTAGAAAATTCTCTAGCTCCAGATTTAAGAAGTGTTCCTAATTCAGGATTTGATTTCATAAATTCTAATTCAGCTGCTGAACCAGCACTACGAGCTAGTCTTGCATTACGAATCTATTCTGCTAACTTTGCATCTTTGTTTTTTCCAAACCCAAGAAAACCTTTTCCTGGATTTAGACCTGTAATTTTCTAATTAGTTAACCCTTTAAGCTCTTTGTTAATTGCAGCCAACTGCTTTTCAACAATTTGAGCATTTTTTGTTTTAATTAATTGTTTTACGAATCGTAATAGATTTGCCATAATTTATTTCCAGTAATTTTATAGTTTTAGTAAACAAACTTTTAGGTATTAATCTTTCAGTTACATCATCTATAACTGCTTCCGTTTTGCTTTTTGAATGACGAAGTAAAGGTAATCCTTCTAATTCACCTATCTATTCCCATCCTTTTGCTTCAAAACTTTTTGCAAGTTTTATAAGTTTAGACATGTTCATATTTTTATTTTTTAAGTTAAATATTTATAAATGTAAATTTAACTATTTTTTTTGGAAGAGCAAAAGGAATTGAACCTCTTTAAAGCAAACCTGCACTCTTCTTTAAACATTAGATTGATAATTGATTAGTATCCTCTGTCTGTTTCATATTCACACTTTAACTCAAGGATAAAGTTTTTAGCTTGTTGTAAGTAATCATTCAAGAAAGGAGAAACATCTCTCCAATCATCAATATTACCTTTAAATTCAATTTGGAGAATATCTTTTACAAATTTAACAGCATTTTTCTGTTTATCTGTAGTTTGAAAATCTGTTTCAGCAGATTGGTATACATCACAAATAGCCCAGTCATATCTATGATTAACCATACGAAATTCCCAAGCTCCTATATATGTATTAAATGTTCTCAACAAATGTCCATATTTATCAAGAACTCTATAAACATGGTTTTTCATACTTTTTTCAAATTAAAATCCCTACTTATCTTCACAGACTTTCGGGATGGCATTATGAATAATATCTCTAGTTTCTCACTTTAACTATTTTTCAAACTCGTTATTTTCGAACTCGTCAAAGATATTAGATACTATAAAAGATTCTATAGTATCTCCTGTATCATTCATGATCCAGCATTGAATTTCTTCAGCAGGAGTATTTAAATCTTGTATGATTTCATTGAAATCAATATAAGATTCCATAGTAGCTTTTCCTCCTTTAAACAAACTAATACTTGGAGTAAAACCGTCCTTTTGAATAATTTTACTTATTAGCTGTTTAAATTCAGGAGTTGTTGATTTGTTTAAACCACAGATTACTGTGTTTACTTTTAAATAAGCATTGCCTAACTCTGCATTGTAAAACACTTGATCTTCTACTTTAATACGTAAATTGTACAT
>CAVIUL010000077.1:0-9394 GCA_963645885.1 bacterium
GTTTTAGGACTGACTATGAAATAAATACTTATAAAGATTTTAAAAAAATTTTTGAGTTAATCAAAAGATAGTTCACATTACGCATTTTTAAATATCAAAAAAAGACTCATAATCACTTATAAAATAAGGGATTGAGTCTTTTTGCTTTATCAAAACTGTCAAAGTCAGGATTATATCAAAATTATGCTATTTTTACCATATTATCAAAAATATTAAAAAAAAGTGTAAACAAAAAAATAGTAAACACTTTACTATTTTTTTAAATATTCTTCTAAGAATTCTTGTATATCACCATCTAAAACTTTGTCTACATTAGATGTTTCATAATTTGTTCTAGTATCTTTTACTAATGTATATGGACACATTACATAACTTCTAACAGCGCTTCCAAAGTTAACGTCCATCACATCTCCCTTTAAGTCTTTAATTTTATCATTAAATTCTTTTTGATTAAGAATGTATAATTTATTTTTAAGCATCTCTAGTGCTATTTCTTTATTTCTAAGTTGACTTCTTTCCATTTGAGATGAAGTAACTATACCTGTTGGAATATGTGTAATTCTAACAGCTGAATCTGTAGTATTTACTCCTTGCCCTCCACATCCACTAGAACGATACACATCTATTCTTAAGTCACTTTCTTTTATTTCTACTTCTAATTTTTTATTTATTTCGGGTGTTACAAGTACTGATGCAAAAGAAGTATGACGTCTACTATTACTATCAAATGGACTTATTCTTACTAAACGATGAACACCGGTTTCACCTTTTAAATATCCAAAAGCATAATATCCCTTAACAAGTAATGTACATCCTTTAATTCCAACTTCTTCGCCATCTTGTCTACTTATTATTTCGTATTTATAATCATTCTTATCAAAATATCTAGTATACATTCTAAGTAACATATTTGCCCAATCATTACTTTCAGTTCCACCAGCACCACTATGTATCTCAACATACGCATTATTAGAATCAAATTCTCCACTTAATAATGCAAATAATTTAATCTTCTCTAGTTCTTTTTCTACTTCATTTACTTCATCAATAACACTTGTTAAATCTTCTTCACTTAATTCAAGCTCTAACATTTCTAATAATGTATTTATAGATGAATGAAGATTATTATATTTAGTACAAATATCTTTAAGACCTTTTAATTCACTAAGTACATTCTTAGCATTTTCCATATCATTCCAAAAAGATGAATCAGAT
The DNA here is from genome assembly GCA_963645885.1 of bacterium. Classification (GTDB taxonomy): domain Bacteria; phylum Bacillota_I; class Bacilli_A; order RF39; family UBA660; genus CAG-1000. The sequence continues at coordinate 1,216 of CAVIUL010000077.1, forward strand.
GTAATACTCTCTAATTCATTAACTCTTTTATTTTTAGAATCTATTTCTAACTTTACACCAATATCGTTAAGCACTTCTAAAAAGTCTGCTAATTTTTTTTCTATATCTTTTGTTTCCATACATAAATTATATCATTTAAGTGTATTTTTTCAAACAAAATAAAAAGTAACAATGTTACTTTCTACCAATATTTTTAAAAATACTTAAGAATCTACTTCTTCCAACACTTTTAGGTTCCATAGTTCCTATATATTGACATTCTATACCTCTTACAATTTCATCAACTTGTTCAGTAGTATAATTTAATCCTTTTAAATCAACTATAGCATTTGTTCCTTTTGAATCAAAATGTATAAATCCATCTTCATTAACTACAAATAACTTTTTACCAAGTCTTTTTTCTTCTTCCATAACTATATTTTTAAATAATCCAGATGGAACTACATAACGAAGATGTTCACCATCTACACGTCTTACTAAATATAAATCATAATCTTTCTCATATTTATAACCATATTGAATTACTTCTTCTATCATAATCTCACCCACCTTAAGATGTATTATATATCATAAATAGCCAAATAACAAGTAAATAGTATTTATCACATAGTAAATTTACACTTATATAAAGTTTTACACAAAGGACTATATTCTACTTTAGATAAGTCTTTACTTTTACTTTTAGCAATAAATTTAGTTAAATACATAGCTTGTACTAACATTTGATAATCATCAAGTATCATATCTTTATATTTACCATCTATAACTATAACATTTTTATAGTATTTGCTTATTTCTCTAAGTAATAATCTATCTAATTCTGTATTTCTATTTAAAAATATAGCTATACTATTACTATTTATAGACATTGTACTTCTTCCATGACAATATGAGTATTTATCATGAACTATTGGTATTCCTATACCAGACTCTACCATAGTACTTTCTAAATACTTGCTTGTTGTACTAGTATCATAACCACTAAATATTTCATAAACATCACATTCAGTATCAAATGAAAATACACATTCTTCTATATCATCTAAAAAAGACTCATCACCATTCGAATAATAATTAATAAGAATACTAACAGGTATTAAAGTAGCTCCGAGTGATATAAAACTTCTTTCATTATCTATAGTTGTTTTATATTGTAAATTTACAGCTTCTTCATTTCCATTTCTTGATAGTAAATATTTTTTAAGATTATTATCAAATGATAAATCAACTCCAAAGTTATTACCACTATAACTGCATGCTATTACATTAGAATACCCACTTTTATTCATATAAATCATATCCCTAGGTTCTGTATTTCTTGTAACAATTGAATTTTTAACGCTTAACACTTTAGCTCCAAAATCACTAACAACACTGCTACCACCAACACCATTAACTAACGTAGGCTTATCTAACTTTGATAACTCATAATTTATATACTCTGTATCACTATTATTTAAAGCATCTACAACTCTTTCTTTCAAATATTCAAAATTAACTTTCATATTCTTTTCCATAAAAAATCCTCCTTAAGTAAAATTTACTACTTAAAGAGGAAATATTTCGTCTCTACTCATATTTTTCATCTAATAATTCATATTCTATTATTCTTTTTAATTCAAAATGTCTTATATCTTTTCTAAGTTCACAAAAAGCCGCACAATACCAACCATCTTGAAATAAAAACATATTCGCAGGATCAATTATTCTAATATTTTCTCCTTTACCATAAGAATAATATTTTATTTTAACTTTTCTTTTTTCTTTAATAGCTCTAGTAAGAATATTATATTTTTTAAGTGTCTCTTCTTTTAAATTAAGTTCATTCTCTTCTTGCTTGCTTCCTATATAAACACCCCTAATTTTATCTTGAAGTATCAAAAGTTTTTTCTTTAAATCTTTATCATCCTCAGTTTCAATATACTTATTAAGTAACTCAAAATCTTTTTTATTAAATTTTCTTAGAGGCATTCTTATACTTTGATTTAATACATATCCTCCATAAGGGCCTTTTATAGTATCAACATATATCCCACATTTATCTAATTCTTCTTTATATATTCTTATCATTCTTTCACTTACTTCAAGTTCTTGTGATAACTCTTTAATACTATACTTTTTCCCAGTATTTAAAAGCTCTATCATCGTAAGCACATTAGATACTTTTGACATATTAACTTCTTACCTCATTTATAATATATTTTAAATCCTCTATTGCTTTAGGCGCATTAAAACTACCATTACCAACTGGATAATATACAGAATAAAATTTATATTCTTTTCCATTGATTTTCTTACTAAATAATTTACGTCTACACTCAGATACAGATATTTTAGTATCAAGTACTATAGAACTAACTTGATTGCCAAATAACACTATTACTTTAGGATTTATTATTTCAAACTCTTTATATAAAAGTTTTAAGTATTCAAGATATACTTCATCTTTTAAAGGTCTAGCATCTACTTGAGTACATTTACCTAAATTAGTTATGAAATATTTATGCTTACTAACACACTCATACACTTTATCAGCAAACTCATAATCCCAATCTATAGCTTTCTTACTTTTAATTTGACTATACACATCTTCATCTAAAAGACCTATATTATAAAATAATGTCCAAATATTTTTAGTACCTATCCATGGACTCTTTCTACCTTTCCACGTTTTTAAAGAAGCTATATTTCTACCAGTTGGATTCATAAACACAAAACAAATATCAGGATTATTAGTACAACCCCCATTATAAATAGAATCTAATTCTTTAGAACCATACTTTAATTGTAACCTATCATATTTTTTATTTAATTCTTCTATCATATTAATCTATATAACCATTTTCTATCGCATAAGGAACCACTTCATTTTTTAATGTGTTTGATAATATATCAGTGCCATCACTAGTTTGATACCATAAGAACTTTTCTATTTCTTCTCCAGTAACTGGTTCGTCTTTAAGTTCTCCATTATATTTAAACACATAAAAATGTATCTTAGTTACTCCATCACTAGTAGCTATCTCATCAAAATCCATTACTAACTCAAATAAACTTTCATCAAACTTACAAGAATCACTTAATTCTTCATGGCATTCTCTTATAGCTGCTTCTAATGGTGTTTCTCCATCTTCAACTCTTCCACCTATCATTTGATAAGTATTTCTTTTTCTAGGTTTATCTATCAATAGCTTTCTATCTTTGAAAAACATTGTTCCTACTACTTTCATAATATTCTACTCCTTAAAACATTTTTATTATAGCAAAAAGCTATGACTACTGCCATAGCTTATCAGGATATTCACCTTTTTCTATCAATAAGTTAATACCTTCAACTAAACTCTCTTTATCTTCTTTATATGTTATTCCCATCCATTTAGAAGTTGTTTTAAATGTCTTAAAAACAATATTACCTTTTTTTATATTATCACATACTACTTCAGGTATTAAATATTCACATTTTAACAAGTTATTAACATTATTTTTATAGAATTCTAAAAAGTCATTCTCTAACAAATCAAATATTTTAGGCGTAAACATAAACAACATATTCATAGAAACTAACACATCATCATTAACTTCAAAACTATCACGTCCATCAAGTGGTGAGGCTACTACTTTTCCATTAACATTTTGAACAGAGCATTCAACTATATTAGTGACTATACCATTCTCTGATTCACAAACTCCTCTTTTAACTGAACCATTTTCAGTAAGAGTGTTATTAACTAAATAACCTACCATACCAAATTCATTAGACGGATGATTACTTTTTAGATAATTACTAGCTACTTCAAATGCATCTCTTCCATAAAAATCATCTGAGTTTATCACAAGAAAGTTATCTTTTACAACATCCTTACAACACAATATCGCATGAGCTGTTCCTAATGGTTTAACTCTATCACTAGGCACTTCAAAAGGTACGTTATCATTTTTTTGAAAAACATATTCAACTTTTATTTTATCAGATATTCTATTTCCAATTGTTTCTTTAAATACTTCATAATTTTCTTCTTTAATTATAAAAACAACCTTATCAAATCCATATCTAATAGCGTCATATATAGAATAATCTATAATGAATTCTCCATTCTTATGTACTGGTTCAATTTGTTTAAGTCCTCCAAATCTACTACCCATACCTGCAGCCATTATTACTAATTCCATAAGTCCTCCTATTTTCTTATATTATATCATACAAAAATAACCATTATAAATTATTAATTAGATTATTATAATTAATTTATTTTACCATCTATATCTCTATATTTATCTTGATTATAATAAGTTTCTAATGCACAAAGAACAGCATTCATATCAAATTCATCTCTTTTAAAGTAACCATTTGTCAAAAAACCCGTTATACCATTATTTTTTTTTTTATTTTTAACATTAAAAATACTTTCTATTATTTTGTTAATACTTTTACCATTCTTAACACAATTAAACATACTTTCAGATATTTCTAAGCCATTTGATTTACCAACATAGTATTTCTTATCTTTAGTCATCAAACAAGCATATGTAATTATAAAATAATTGTTAAGAACTTGTTCATATCCTCCTTCAATACTTATTAATAAATCAAAATCAATTTTATTGTTAATACAATGTTTATATAAATTATTATTTCTATTAATCGCACCCTTAAGAGTTTCATCATTTAATGGTTTTGAACTAACCATAGATTCAACAGATATTCCAACAATATCAACGTTACTTATATTTAATTTTTCAAGTGCAAGTCTAACAGACCTAATCTTAGACATATTTTCTGAACCAACTATAATTTTCATATAACCTCCTAAATATCAAAAAGATATAAATTTTCATCTAAGTTAAGTTTTTTAAAGATATGAGTCTTTATATACTTTCCACCCATATATTTATAAAATTCATTTGATGGATTTTTATCTAAACACCCTATTACCATCTTATCATAACCCATTTTCTTAAGTTCTTCTTTTGCTTTATTTACAAGCAGTTTTCCAAAACCAAAGCCTTTGTATTTACCAATTATATATAAAGCATATAATTCACCACATCCATCAAATCCATCTGTATAAGACTTACCAATATTAATAAATCCTACAACTTCATCATCTACTTCTAAAACATATTGATTATTTTCTTCTTCGTTATAATTATCATATGCTCTTTGAGCTCTATCTTTTTCATTTTTATACATGTTACTTAATATCTCATCAGAAACAATTCCTTTATAAGTTTCATTCCAAGCTATTGTGACAACATGAGCTATTTTACTAGAATCATCTCTAACAGACTTTCTTACATTATATTTCATTTCATATATATATTTTCTATAAACATCATTATATTCTTCTAAACATTTATCTACATCAAACCAATAAACATTATTAAGAATATTATTTGAAGTATCTATTTCAGTTCTAACAAGATCTCCACCCAATGAAACAAGAGTCTTATTTGATTGTATATTACTAACTTCTGTATTTATCATTACTTTATCTAAATTAAATTCTTTAGCTTTAATTAATCCTAAGTATAAATTAATTTTACTATATCCTTTTCCTCTTTCAGATGGTCTAATCCCATAACCAATATGTCCACCTAATTTTAATAATTTTTCATTAAGACTTAATCTTATATTAAGACTTCCAACTATTTTATTATCATTTTTTCTTATTAATAAAAAAGTTTTACTAGGACAACCTTCAACATATGTAGTACCATCATTATTTAAATATTTATCAACTATCTCATTAATTATATATTCTTTATTATTTGAATCAATAAATTCGTTTAAATAATCAATAAAGTCATTTCTTCTTGATATTGAAAGTTTTTCTAAATAAAATTTTTCCATAGTATACCTCTAATTAAATTATAACATAATTAAATTTAAAAAAGGTATTGCATAGATATTAATTTTATGACATTCTTAACTCGACATTTGTAAAAATTTTACGCGTTTTTATGTACAAAAATTTAGATTACTCATTAGATTACACACATTAAATAAAGGAAGAAAATAAAAACTAGAATACAATAACAATTCTAGTTTTTAATTATTATAATTTATTATATTAAGACATTATCTCATTCCTGGACCACTTAAACCATCATTATCTTTATCACAAAAAGTAGTACCATATTGTCTTTCAAGCCAATAATTAAATAAAGGACTTACATTTATGTTAGCATCAGCATTAATATATTTTAAATTTCCATCTACTATACCATCAAAAAGTATACTTAATGCTTCTTCTTTACTATGTGAATTTCTAATCTTTAATGCTTCTCCGGTTTGATAAACATCACATAATATTTGGTAATGTCTCACCAACTCTGTAATGTCATCTACCTTTTCAATATTAATCACTTGTTCTTTATCATTTATATCAACTTCTTGTTCCGATATCCATTCTTCAGAAAAATCAAAAACAACTTTCCCATCTTTATTTCTTTTTATAGTTACCACAGGTTTAAAATTTTGAGGATTAATATTATATATATAATTTGGTTTCTTTAATTTAACAACACTATTTCCATCTATACCTTGTTGTACTTCTATGTTATCTCCACCATAAATATAGGTATTATCGCCGATAAACATCATTCCAAGTTTTGGATTTCGAGCAATATAAGGATTTCTACCTTCTAATGGAGCAGAAGAGGCAAATACCCAATCACCCTTTTCTGTTTCGTAATTATTTAACCTATTAAAAGATTTTGATATTTTTCCACTTATCATTTGCTTCGGAGAAATATCTGTTATATGTGTAATTGGTATTTTATGACTTATAAATATTCGTTTAATATCATAAGCATATCTTTCAATTAAATCAAATATTTGTCCAATCTCTGCATTCAAAATATCTTTTTCACTCGATTCAGCATGTAAATCTAATTGAAAGTTTTCTTTTTTCTCTTGCAATATAGTTAATACTCTTTCAACACTTTTACTAGCATATGTATTTAATTTCATATTATATCTACTTTGTAATAAATCCAATTCAGTTTGTATTTCTACTCTTTTATGAGACATATAACCCTCCGATTTTTAACAATGTGTAACTTTACAATCAAATTTTAACATTTTTAATCTATAATATATTTTATCATAACAATTACTATATATCTATTTTTTTCAAATACATAAAGTTTAAAATTATATATTAAAAGAGTTAACTAAGACCATATGTTAACTCTTTTTTCTTGATCAATATACATCAAATCATTTGAATCTATTTTATATGTTTCATAGAATTTATTCGTTGATGATAACACACTATTTACTCTTATTTCATTTGTAGAATGAGTATCAATAAGACTTTGCATTACTTTTGTACTTTTACTATAATTATTAGCCCAAATCTTTGCAAAAGATTCATAAACTTTCTTATAATCATCTGTTTTAGCATTACCGTTAACTAAAATATTAGTTATACATTCCATTGCTGCTAAATCAGCAATATTCTCTCCTATAGTACGTTTTCCATTGTTAGAAATATTGTGTATAACTTCATATTTATCATAATACTCTATAACATTCTTTTGAATTTCATTGTACTTTTTATTACTTGATTCTGTATACCAATTATTAAGTAATCCATTCTCATCAAACTTAGAACCATTATTATCAAAAGCATGTGATATCTCATGAGCAACTATAAAACCAATACCACCTAAATTTTCATATCTATTATTGATATCTTTTATTGATTTAGTTCCACCAGTTAAAATATTAATTGAATTTGAAGTAACATCATAATAAGCATTAAATGTATAATCAGGTAATGCATTGTATGTATCAGTAGTATCTAACATTTCATATGACTTAGTTTTAATCACTTTATTAAGATTAATCATATTTTTTACCAATGAAAGATTACTATCAAAATCATAATAAGAAGCAAAATCTTTATTATATGTAGTTCCTATATTTATTTTAATACTATTTAATTTATTAATTGCTTTAGCCTTAGTTTCTTCATCCATCCATGATTTACTTATCATATTTTCAAATTCTTTATTTATTTCAGTTATAAGATTAGAAACATAATTTTTAGTATCTTCTTTCAAATATTTACTATTATAATTTTTAGATATTTCATTTGGATAAATTTGTTTAATTAATTCATAAGCATTCTCTTCTTTTGTTAATTCTTTATTTAAAAGAGAATCATTTAAT
>CAVIUL010000078.1:0-8510 GCA_963645885.1 bacterium
AAAAAGGTTCAGAACCAAACTATATAGATTTATACAATATAAAAGACTCTTAATAAAGAGTCTTATTTTTTATTCTTCTATTTTAGTTCCACAATTACTACAATATTTTCCTATTGCAACTTCTCCACAATTAGGACATTTCTTAGGTTCTGGAACATCTTCTACTTTAACTTCATCAGTAAATATAGTACCCATTTCTGGTTGATTTGTTTCAGGTTTATAACCATTTACATCAGTACCATTATTAATAGCACCCATCATATTATTAACAGCTCCACTAGCCATATTCATACCCATGAATCCCATCATAGCACCACTATCATTAGATGAAGCATTTCTTAAAGCATCTGCTGAAGCACTAGCCATTAAACCAGATTGTAAATTCTTATTTGAGAAAATAGTAGCTTCATCAATTTTATTAACTTTAGCCATAGATTCATCAGTAAGATTAATATCACCTAACGCAACATCTACTACTTCTAAACCATAATTTTTCTTCCATGAATCATCTAAACATACATTCATTTCTTCAGATATATCACCATTATAAAGTCCAATATCTCCAAAAGAAACTTTATGTTTTCTCATAACTACTGTAATAGCTTGAGTTAATTTTTCAACAAATTTTGATTGTAATTGACTACCAATAACATCTTCATAGTATACAGTATCAGCTGGATGTGCACCAATAACACTATTAACAAGCATAATTGGATCTACAACTCTAAAAGCATATTCTCCAAAGAAAGTAACCTCTAACATACCATATTTTTCATCAGTAATTTTTCTTGGTTGTGGAGAACCAAACTTATTACCTGTAATTGTTAATAAATTTACGTAGTAAACTCTTTGATCTTTAGCAGTTTGACCACCATAAGTAAAACGTCTACCTATAGTTTTAAAAGTATCTATAATTCCTTTTCCTAAACCGCCTGTAAAAATACTAGGTTCACTACTTGTATCAAAATAGAAAGTACCTGCATCTGCAGTGAATTCTTTAATTTCACCATTTTCAATAATCATCATTGCCATACCTTGAGGTACAACAATAGTACTTCCATTTGAAATTATTCCTTCAGATGGATTTTTATTTCCTTCACCATGATTAATTGTTCCTCTTTGAATTAATACATTTTTTGAAATTGAAGGACAAGTGACAAACTCCTTAAATTGATCTCCTAAAGCTGATGCAGTAGCTCCAGATAAAGCCTTAATTAATCCCATAACGATTACCTCTTTTCTTATAATTCTAAATTAATTATATCATTTATATAATTTTAGTAAATAATTTTCAAAAAATGAATGTAAAGTAAAAAACACACTACATAGGTGTGTTCTTATCAATTTCAATAACTATCTGATATTTATCAGTCAAATCAACTTCAGATGTTTCTATTAAACTACTTACTTCAGATAAACTATTCACAAAGTCTCTTACTTTATTTATTACTTTAGGTAAGTTAACTTCTCCAAATTCATTTAATAGTGAATCCTCACTAGGTTCTTCTTCTTTAACTTCAGTAACAGTTTCTTCAGGGAATTTATATGGATTAAAATACTGTTCACTAGGTTGATTTACTTCATTATTTATAATTTCAGTATTCATATTAGCATTATCCATAACATTAGTTACACTAGGTGTAGTTTCACCAAAAGGAGTAACTGTACCTTGAACATTATCATTAATAACATTTGTATTTGTAATAGGACTACTTGGTGCAGTTTGAAATGGATTAATTATTTCAGTATCTTCAGTATATTCTGTTAATACAGATTTTTCAGGCTCTATATCAACAACTTCTGGAACTTTAATATCCAAATACTCTTCAACAGCATTATTACCTATTACTTGTTCTTTTGATTCTTGAATAGGTTCAGGTTTTAAGAATTTTTGTATATCAGTAGGTAATTCTTCTTGAATTTTATCTCTATTTAATAATTCACTTACTGCTTCTTCAGTTTGCTTTACTGTTAATTTTTCACTAGTAATTCTATGTAATAAACTCTTTTGTAAATCTTCATTATTGAGTGATAACAAACTTCTAGCATGTCTTTCAGATATTCTATTGTATAAAAGAGCATCCTGTACTTCTTTTGGTAAATTTAAAAGTCTCATTTTATTTGCTACTGCAGATTGACTAATACCAAGTTTAGTTGCAATATCTTCTTGAGTAAATCCTTTATCCATAAGTTTTTTATATGATTGAGCTTCCTCAATAACAGATAAATTCTTTCTTTGAAGATTTTCAAGTAAAGCTATTTCAGCACTAGTATTATCATCAGTATTATTTATAATAGCAGGAATCTTCTTAAGACCAGCAATACAAGAAGCTTTATATCTTCTTTCGCCTGCAATTATTTCATATTTTTCTCCAATACTTCTAAGTACTATAGGTTGAATAACACCATACTTAATAATAGAATTAGCAAGTTCATTTAATTCTTTCTCATCAAATGCAAGTCTTGGTTGAAATCTATTAGGTATAATATCTTCAACAGGTATGTAATAAATTTTATCTTTATTCTCGTCCATAATCTCTATCCTTTTTTCCTACTATATATTCATTTTAAAGCATTTTAAAGTTTTTATCAAGTTAATAACAAGATATTTACTATTTATTTTTATACATTTTTAATAAAGAATTATAACTTCTAGGATACTTTTTATCAGTTATTTTTTCTTTTTCATATACAGGTATTACTCTATAAGCTTCATTAATTGGTAAGTTATACACTTCTTTTTGAATTAATTTTATTCCAAGTTCTTTTTCTAAATAACTATATTTTACTAACTCTTCTTCACAATTAGATTTCAACGGAGCCAAAATACCATTTACTTTTACTAAAGGTGTAGCCATTTCAAGTATCATAGGTATTGATGTAACTGCTCTACAAGTAACAATATCAAATTTTTCACGTTCTTTAGAACTATAATTTTCAATTCTATCATTTATAACTGTTACATTTTCTAATTTTAATGCATCTTTTACTGCATTTAAGAATGTACATTTTTTACCATTAGATTCAACTAAAGTAACACTTACTTTAGGGAAAGCTATAGCTATAGGAAGTCCAGGAAATCCAGCACCTGTACCAAAATCACATAAACTAACTTCACTATTTAAACTGGCTACTTTAGATAAATATAACGAATCATAAAAATGTAACAAGAATACATCTTTTTCTTCAAGAATAGTAGTCATATTAAACTTGTTATTCCATTCTACTAGCATCTCAAAATAAGTAAAAAATTTATTATACAATTCTTCACTTATCTTAATATTTAACTTATCACAATATAATATAAATTCTTCTTTAGTCATTATTGTATTCCTTTTTTAAATAAACTAACAACATAGTAATATCAGATGGATTAACACCACTTATTCTAGATGCTTGTCCTATAGTTAGAGGTCTAATCTTACTAAATTTTTGTCTTGCTTCAGTAGCTATATTAGGTACTTTTTCATAATCTATATCTTCAGGTATTTGTTTATTTTCTAACTTTAGCATCTTTTCTACTTCAGCTTTAGTTTTATCTATATATCCTTTATATTTAATTTCTATTTGAACCATATCAGCTATTTTTTTATCATATGGCTTTTTCATATAATCAAGTAAAACACATATATCTATTTCAGGTCTTTTTACTAAATCCTTAAGAGACGTTCTACCATATATTTTAGAAGAATTAATGCTTTCTAAGAAATTATTTACTTCAAGAGTAGATGTTAAATAAGTATTATCTAAGTAATCCTCTAATTCTTTCATATCATTAACCATATTAGTAAATATTTCATACTTTTCATTATTTATAAGACCAAGTTTTCTACCATAAGGAGTTAATCTAAGTGCAGCATTATCATGTCTTAAAAGTAATCTAAATTCAGCACGAGAAGTTAATAATCTATATGGTTCAGTTATACCTTTATTAATCAAGTCATCTATAAGTACTCCTATATATGCTTCATTTCTCTTTAATATAAATGGTTCTTTTCCTTGTAATTTCAAAGATGCATTAATACCTGCCATGAGTCCTTGAGCAGCAGCTTCTTCATAACCACTAGTACCATTTATTTGGCCAGCAGTAAATAAATTTTCTAGTACTTTATTTTCTAAAGACATCTTTAATTGTAATGGATCTATCGCATCATATTCAATCGCATATCCATATTTAGTTATTACTACATCATGAAGACCATCCATAGTTTTTAATAATCTTTCTTGTATTTCATGAGGCATAGTAGTAGAAAAACCACCAACATAATATTCTATATCATCACTTCGCTCAGGTTCTAAAAATATTTGGTGTCTATCTTTATCATTAAACTTAACTACTTTATCTTCAATTGAAGGACAATAACGAGGTCCAACTCCTTTAATCATTCCACTATATAAAGAACATTTATCTAAGTTATCCATTATTATTTTATGAGTTTCTTTATTAGTATAAGTTAAATAACATGGAGTTTGTTTATTAACATCATATGTTGCATCATAAAAATTACTAAATGTAAGTGGTTCTTTATCTCCTTCTTCTATTTGAACTTCATCAAAGTTAATACTACTCTTTAATATTCTAGGTGGAGTACCAGTCTTTAATCTAATTATGTTTATGCCGTTCTTTTGAAGTGAATCACTCAAATACATAGAATTCTTTTCTCCGTGAGGACCACCTTTATGTTTTTCATGACCACACATAATATCAGAATTTAAATAAGTTCCAGTTGTAAGAATAACAGCTTTACTCTCTATTCTCTCCCCATCTTCAGTAATAATTCCACATACTTTTTTATCTTCAACAATTAATTCTTTAACTATAGCTTCTTTAATATCTAAATTATCTGTTTCTTGAAGTGTCTTTAACATTTCTTTAGGATAATTAACCTTACATCCTTGACATCTAAGTGATCTAACACCAGGTCCTTTTTTTACATTAAGCATTTTAATTTGAAGATGAGTTTTATCTGCACAATAACCCATTTCTCCACCTAATGCATCTATTTCACGTACAACAATACCTTTCGCAGAACCACCTATTGATGGATTACAAGGCATATCTGCTATATTATTTATATTAATTGTAATAAGTAAAGTCTTTTCACCCATTCTAGCACTTGCTAAAGAAGCTTCACATCCAGCATGACCTCCACCAACAACTATAACATCATATTTCATTATTTATCATCTACTTTCCAAGACAGAACTTACTAAATATTTCATTTAATAAGTCATCACTTCCAACTTCACCAGTTATTTCACCTAAAGTTTCCCATAATCTCTTAACATCTATTTCAATCATATCTACTTCTAAATCATTATTAACTGCATTTTCAATTTCATCAACAATACTTAATGATTTATTTAATAAAGCTATTTGTCTAGCATTAGATATATATGTATAATTTGATTCAGCAATAGATTTTAAATCAAATATACTAGAAATTTTATCTTTAAGTTTTTCTATCATATCACTATCAAATGTTGAAATATTAATAGAATTATAAACATTTAATTCATCTACTTTATAATTTTCTTTCTTATCATTTTTATTATAAACTACTAGTATTTCTTTATCTTTTATTTTATCAAGAACTTCTTTATCTTCTTTATTAAATCCATCTTCACTATCAATAACAAATAATACTAAATCAGCTTCATCTATAGCATCAACGCTTCTTTTAACACCAATAGCTTCAACAACATCATTAGTTTCTCTGATACCAGCAGTATCTAATATATCAAGCTTAACTCCATCAATCATTAAAGTCCCTTCAACTATATCACGAGTTGTACCTTTAATATCAGTAACTATTGCTTTATTTTCTTTTAATAATGAATTTAAAATACTACTTTTACCAACATTAGGTTTACCAACAATAACAATTTTTAAACCATTTTTTATGAGTAATCCTTTTTTACTATTTTTAAGCAATTTGTTAACTTTTTCTCTAATAAATTCATTTGTATCATTTATCATTTCTTTAGTTACAACTACTGCATCTTCATATTCAGGATAATCTATATTTACTTCTATATTAGCAATCAATGCAAGAACTTTTTCTTTTAATTCATTTATTTCACCAAATATAGTTTTATCAACACCTTTAAGTGCCATCTTTCTTGAACTTTCAGTTTGAGCATTTATTAAATCTCCTACTGCTTCTGCTTGAGTTAAATCTATTCTTCCATTTAAGAATGCTCTTTTTAAAAATTCTCCTGGTTCAGCAAGTCTAGCACCATTTGATAATACTAATTCCATAACTTTATTAACAGAGGCACTACCACCATGTACACTAATTTCAACTATATCCTCTGTTGTAAAACTTTTAGGAGCTCTAAATACAGATAAGAATACTTCGTCTATTTTCTCTTTATCTTCCATTATAAAACCGTAGTGTACAGTATGACTTGGTACATTACTTATATCCTTTGAAAATATTTTATTTGCTACATTAATCGAATATTTTCCACTTATTCTAATAACATTAATAGAGCTCTCTCCAATAGTCGTAGCTACAGCTGCAATAGTATCTTCCATATTAAATCTCCTTTTTCTTCACGCTAGATTATAACACAATAAGTTTAATAAGTAAAATAAAAAGTATGCATTTCGCATACTATTCTTCATCTTTATTTTCAACGTATTTAATTACTACGCATCTATTAGGTTCTTCTCCTTCACTTTCAGTCTTAATATATTTAAAACCTTGAAGTGCTGAATGAACAACTTTTCTTTCATAAGAGTTCATTGGATCTAACTTAACATCTACTTTTGATAAAGTCACATCTCTTGCTATTTTTTTAACTCTTTTTTCTAAGAAATAGTTTTGTTTTTCTTTATAACCTTCTACATCAACTGTAATATTAACATATAAATCTAAAGTATTTAACACTGCTTGTCTTACATATGTTTGAATAGAATCAAGTATATGACCATTTTTACCAATCAAAACAGAATTATTTTGAGAGTGTAATTGATATTTAATTTGTCCATCTCTTACTTTTGTTTCAATATTAGCACTTATTCCTAAAGATGATAATAATTCTTTAATTATTTCTTTTCCAACTTCAGCAACATCACTAATTTTAATAACTTCTAGTGTATATTTTTTACCACTAAATAGTCCGCATTTTTCTTCATAAGATTTAGTTATTACATCTTCTTCTTTTAATCCTAATTCATTTAATGCTTTATCTAAAAGTCCATCTTCGCTTTTAGCTTGAAATTTATACTTCTCCATAATACTACAACTTACCTTTCTTTAATATCAAATTTTGAACAACAGTAAATCCATTTGATACAATCCAATATAATGCGATTGATGTTGGTAATGTAAATGATACCATTGAAATAAATACAATCATAAATGTACTCATCATTTTCATTTGTCTTGCTTGTTCAGCATCACCACTTACATTCATATTTTTAAATGAGAAATATGTTGCACCAATAATTAATAGCACAAGAATTATATACCAATAATTTCCAGCTTTAAATCCTTCAAGTGGTGTTGTTCCTAAATTAAATACTAAGAATTTCTTTTCAAAAAATGCAGGTACTCTATAAACAGCTTCTAAGAATGCAAAGAATATTGGTAATTGTAAGAATGAAAATAAGCATCCTGATAATGGACTTATATCATATTTTTTATATATAAGTAACATTTCTTGACTTTTAGCCATCATAGCATCTCTATCTGCTTCTCTTCCTCTATATTTCTTTTCTAATTTATTTAGATCTTTTTGAGCTTTTTGCATGTTATCACTCATATTCATAGATTTCTTAGATAAAGGGAACATTATAGCTCTTAACACTAACCCAACTATCATAATTGCTACACCATAGTTTTTAACAAGTACACCAACTTTAACAATAATCCAAGCTAATGGTTTAACAAATATTGAAGTCCATAATCCTTCATATCCACCAGAATTAATTTTTAAATCCTTACATGCAGGTAATTTATCATAATCAACGATTAAATTATCTTTATTAGTAGAATATATTTCTTTTAATTCTTCACTTTCTGGCCTACATATTATGTTTGAAACATAACTCTTTTCTACTTTTTTTCCATCAACATCAACTTCAGTATTAAATCTTTTAGTACAACCACAAAGTGTTAACATTAATAGAAAAATAATAGCTATTTTTTTCTTCATTATTTTTCTCCTCTCAATAATTTAAGTAATTCACTACTTATTTCTTGATACGAATTACCTAAAATGTTAGTCCTTAATATTATAACATAATCATTAGAAGAATCTATATTATTTTTCATTAATATATCCTTAATTCTTCTCTTATATAAGTTTCTAGTATGTGCTTTACCTATTTTTTTACCAACACTTATACAAAATCTATTATATCCTAAGGAATTTTTGGCACAATAAAGCACAAAAAATTTATTGTATTTTTTGTTAGATTTTTTTATTATTTCTTGTATTTCTTCATTCTTACGTACTATAAATTTTTTATTCATATCTGCCTCTAGAAAATATTATAT
>CAVIUL010000078.1:8520-9239 GCA_963645885.1 bacterium
AGTAATTTATTTATTTTGATAATTCTTTTCTTCCTTTTGCTCTTCTAGATTTTAATACATTAGTACCTTTTCTTGCTAAAAATCCTGAAGTTTTTGCTTTTTTTCTATTATTAGGTTGAAATGTTCTTTTCATTGTTTATACCTCCATTTCTTCTCTCGACTGAGTTAGATTATATACTAACAACTTAAAATTGTCAATTATTTATTTAAATTCTATTAAAGTTACCAAGGAATTTCTTAATTCTTCAAAAGTATCATATAAACCAATATATTTATAAAGTTCTTTTAAAAAGTCTTCTCCTTTTAGTATTTTACCATCTTTCATATAAACCAAAGAGTTCATAGGAATAGTGTCTAAAACTTTATTTATCCTAAAATATTCTTTTATAGTAATTTTAGATTTGTTTTTTAAATCTACAACCTTATTACCATATTCAATATTTAAAGGAAATACATATCCTGGAGTTGGTTTGTCAAATTCATCTAAAGATTTAACCTCAATTTCAAGCTTATATTTTTTAAATAATATATGTTTAAGGATTAGATATACATCATTTAATGCAAAACCCATCTTTTTATATGCAAAGAATAAACTTGATATTAACATCATTAATGTATAAATATAATCTTTTTGCATACTAGAAAAATCCAACAATTTATCAACATCTTTATAATTATCAGATAATAATTTACTGAAAATATTATAAAAATATGCATAA
>CAVIUL010000079.1:0-9095 GCA_963645885.1 bacterium
AAAATTCTAAAACATCAGGATGTAATAATGGTTCTCCACCTAAAATACGAATATAAAATCTTTCACTTTTTATAATTTCTTTTATTCTTATTAAGTCTTTTCTGAATGTTTCAATATCACAATAATGTTCAGAGGCCAATGGTGCAAAATGAAAACAACTTGCACAATTTAAATTACAATGATCAGTAATATGATATTCTATAGTAGAAAATGATCAATCAGAATGATCAACATGAGAGTCTTGCATAATATTAGTATCCTTACTTAGCTTCAATTATATAGTATTTACATTTATTAAATAGATCTAATACTAATTTTATTTTCTTGCTTTCTTCTTTAGTAGTAGCAAACGCTTTAACTTCATATAATTTATCTTCTCTTATTGTGGTATAAAGTAAACTTATATCATTTTGATTAAGTAACTGTTTAATTTGCTGACAATAAGCCTCATCTGCTTTTACAGTTCCCTCAAAAATCCATAGTCTATCTTTTCGAATTTTACCTTCAACCCACTTAACCATATATACACCAATTAAATTAGCAAATACAGTAATAATCGCTTTAATCCAAATATCTAAACCCTCATCAGCTGTATAAAATACTGCAAAAGTATTTACGCCCCAACTGATAGCATTGGCTAATGCAGCGGTTGATTTATTGCCTTTAATTGTAAACAAAGACTTAATGGTAGATAATACTACATTTAATAAAGTTATACCACTAAAAATTAATATTAGTTCTGTCATCCAAACACACCCCCTATCATATAGGTATCTATAATAGATTTAGTTTATTATAGATGCTTACTAATTTTGGAGATTGGATTGCAATTCAATCTACAATCTCCTCATCTGTAGCTCAACCATAATCACAACTATGTGAACTACTATCTAAACCACTTTCGTATAAAAAAGCATGAACAATTTCATGCCTTAATATTTCTTTATATAAATTACTAATATATACAACATCAGTAATGGTTTGGTCGGGAATTGTATCCAAAATACATATGCTTATAGTCTTGGTCATCATATTACAAAAACCATAAGCACTTCGAAGTTTAAAATCAGGGTCTTCTTCATATTTCTTAAAAATAATTGAATAGGTAGTCCCTAAAATATTTACTTTTGTATTTTTTACCTTAAATAATTTTTCTTCCATTTAATTCTCTTCTATTTTGTTTATTCTATAAAATTCTAAAATTAATGGTTGTAAATCTTTTCAAAATTGTTCAATTAATGAAACATTATCATTAATAAAATTACAGCTTCATTGAGTAGCATTTAACTCAATTGGACATGTATAATATTTAATGTAATCTTTTTTAGTTAATTTATCTTTTTCAAGCTTTACTAATAAATCATAATACTCAATTCAGTCTTCATCTAAATAAGTAGAATCTAGCATATAATGTCCCAGCTCATGAAAAAATGATAAAATAAAATTGTCACACTTTTCGATATTTGTTAAATAGGGTTTACAAATTGCTTCGAATAATTGATCATGCATTTGTAAAATTGTTAGGGCATAATAAATTGTCTTAGATTCGTCTTCATATTGAAATTCAGATGCTAACCTACATTTTACTTTAAAACCATGATTGTTACACCAGTCAGTTAAAAATTTATTTATTTTTCTATAACCTTTTAAACTATTCATTCTGATAAATTATTTATTGCTAAAATGCCAATTATATTTTAGACTTACATCATCTATAAGATTGATACAATATTTACAAAGAAGTAAATAAAATATTTGTGAACTACCTTCTCTATCTAAATGTGGTAGGTAGTTCACTTTTAATTATTTATACTACTTCTACTAGTGTACCATTTGCTAAACTTTGTTTTACATCCACAATATGTTGATTGGATGAACCGCGCCAAGCTAATGATAAATCACGTTTATCTAACTCAAAACGACCATCAACAATATAATCAACATTATTTAATAATACCCTATGCATAAATGTAGTTTCATCATTACCATTTAGTATAGTTTTTTGCATTAGTTCATCAAATGAAAAACCTGTCCATAACCAAACGGTCTTTCCTAGCGCATGTACCTGTGTGCATAAATCTATTAATAAACTCAAATCTTCTTTAGATTGGCACATTGGGTCACCACCTAAAATAGATAAGCCTGCAAAATCAGGATGCTTTAGTCTATCTAAAATATATGCTTGTGTCTTATCAGTATACTCATAGCCATAATTAAAATCTTGTGCTTCCTTGTTAAAACACCCTTCACAATGAAAACTACATCCTGACACAAATAAACTTACTCTTATGCCAGGTCCATTCGCAACATCAAAACCAATAATAGAACTATATTTCATAAGCGCTCCTTTAGCAATCTCCCTTAAGTGTTTTATTATGTTTAACACGATCTTTAACTTCTGCTTGCTTTCCGCTATTAAACGCGGATGTATAAGATCCCGTTAAATACCCTGTGACTCTTCTTAATCTCTGAATTTTTTCTGACTTATTACCACAAATTGGACAATCATTATCTATAACGCCTTCATAACCGCATGCTGGACATAAATCAACTGGAACATTCACTGCGAAATACGGAATATCATGTTCCATAGCATAATTTACGATTTTTTCTAATGCTTCAATGTTATGTTTAATATCGGCATCTAACTCAACATATGTAATACAACCAGCAGATGAATATGGAGTTAATTGAGATTCAATATCAATTTTTTCATATGGATCCATTTCATGCCAAACTGGAACATGCATTGAATTTGTAAAATAATCTCTATCAGAGATATTAGGAAGTTCCCCATATTTTTGCTTAAATTTGGTCATAGCTGTTTTGCAAAGATTCTCAGCCGGAGTATAATAAACACCAAAGTTTAATTTGTATTCCTTTTTAAATTCAGCACATCTCTTCTTGAAAAGTCCCTCAATTTTCTTTGCAAACTTCATACCTTCATCAGTGGTGTGGTCTGTACCAATTAATGCTTGCAAACATTCAGCTAAACCCAATTGTCCAATAACGATAGTGCCATGCTTTAATGCACTCTGGATACCCTCTTCAGGTTTATAACCCATCATTGTACCATTTTCGTACATAAACTTTGCAGCACTTGCATCCTGTGAACAAATCCATTCAAATCTTTCAATAAGCATATCCTTAGCTTCATGAATTTTTTTATCAAGTAAATTCATAAAAATACTTTCTAAAGATTCCGGATTAATATTTAATTCTTCAGATTCCTTTAGTTGAATTTCGTACTCTTCTTTTGCTTCCATTGCAATAGTTGGAAGAATAATTGTAACTGGACAAATATTACCTCTGCCATCTTTTGTTTGAGCATTTACACCAGGTTCAGCATTAATGTCAGCACCATTAGCTGTTCTGCAACCCATTGTACTAAAATAAGTACAAGGATCATTTTCATCAAAACCTGCATTTCCTGACCAGCTTATATTAGCATAATTAGGATATAGACGCTTTGCAGTACTCTTTAAGGCTAGTTGATAAAGGTCATAATTTGGGGTTCCTGGTTTACCATTTACTTTATCCCAATATTGGAAAATACCACAAGGGAAAATTGAAGTCTTATGGAACTTACCTAAACCTTTAATAGAGGTATCTAAAATTGCTTTAGTTACTAATCGACCTTCAGATAATGTACAAGTTCCATAATTGATGGAAGTAAATGGAAGCTGATTACCTGAACGTGACTGCAATGTATTTAGATTATGATACATTCCTTCAACAGCTTGATATGTTTCTTTTGTAGTCATATCTAATGCATACTGATATGCATTTTTATGCTTCTTATAAATTTCATCATCAATAGAAGTATTTATAATTTGTTCAGTATCTAATTTAAAATTAGGTGACTTATTTAAGATACTATTTTCACAATAATGTAAACCGTCTAAATAATGCTTATAAAATGACCTACGTACATAAGGAACCATTGTCCAATCTAAATGACTTGCTGAAACTCCACCAAACTGTTGTAACGACTGTAATTGGAAAATAACAGCCACTAGTTGCATTGCAGTATTAATGCTATTTGCAGGTCGTACGTCAGTCTGTCTAGTATTAAAGCCCTCAGCTAAAAGTTTATCGAATGGGATTGTTAAACAGTTTCCTGTAGTAATTCCATTTGGAAGAACAAAACTATGAGTATTTTCTACTTGTAAACACCATACTTCTTCTTCTGCATCTTCGGTAATGTCTACAACAGTCCAATAATATTTATTAGCATCTCCAATAAAAGTGTATTCTTTTGTAAACTTTCTTGTTGTACAATTTGTTTGCTCTCCGGTTCTATCCTTAATATTAAGAATAAAATAACCTAAGGCCGGAACTTCATCTTCAATAAAACTAGCAATTTGTTCATCTGTAGTTAAGATGGATTTTCTATTTCCTGAATGTTGACCGTTAGCAGAATATAAGCCATCAAATAAGGCTAATTTCTCAAGATGTGTCATATTGCCTAAATCTGGAAATACTTTTCTAAAACCAATTGTACTACTAAAAGTTAAATATAAATCACCATTATCCATTTCTTTGGTTGAATGTTTTAAACCAGAAAAACGCGATTCATATTGAACTTTATCACCACATAAACGCATACGAATAAATTTAATATCTTCATTCTTTTTCCCATGCGACCAATGATATGCTTCCGTACCATCTACTAAAATAAAACCTAAACACCAATAATATCTTTCTTTATCAGTTGCAGTATCCCAATTAAAATTCCTAATATGAATTGGTGCTTTATAAAGTTTATCACCTATTTTTAAATTAGTAGTTTCTGTTCCATCAGCAAGTATCCACCTATGATTTGCAGTAAAACGCTCTGTGACAAAGCTTTGTCCAGCAAAAGAAAAAGTAATTTTATTTAACTTTTGTATACCAAATTTTTTCACTGTTGCTTTATTAAATTCACCCTTATGATTTAATACAGTAACAATATCTCCATCATTATAATTTTCAAAAGATTGTACTCCATAATCTTTAGTTATAAATTTAGTATCTCTTGCACAACAATTATGCATTCCTGTTGCATATGAATCAAGGTCGTGAATATAAATTTCATTATTTAAATGATTTTCCTTGGCCATTGGTGATAATAAATAATCTAAAGCATATTGCTTTGTAATTATACCACTCGCTTCACCAACTCTACCGCCAAATGAATGCTCGTCTATATTTGCATTCTGATTTTGAACATCTTCTGCACGAAGTTTACCGCCAATTGCTTGCCATAAGGCTTCTTCGCCATGTCTCGCAATAGCTCGTAACTGTCTATAATTTATATAAACTTTTGCAATGTCTTTATGAGAGGAGACCATAAGTTTCTTTTCAACCAAGTCTTGAATTTCTTCAACTGTTAAAATATCAGTATAACTAATAGACTCAATTTCATTTGCTACTTTTTCTGCAAACGCTTTTGCATTTGCATCTATATCATACAGTACTTTCCAAGCTTTTAAGACTGCACTCTGTACTTTCTTTTTATTGAATTTGACTTTACGACCGTTTCTTTTAGTAACATGTGTAATCATAAATTACTCCTCTTTTATAAATTTACCTAATTTTTTAAAAAATAGTGTAAAAAATTAAGTATAGCTAAAAAATTATCACATTAATAACTATACTTAATTTATTTTTACTTATCGCTGTATGTAATTTAGCAATAGAATTTTCCAATTAGATATAGTTTCCATTAAATTAATCCCTTAACCATATATTACTATATCATATATTTGGAATTCTATAAACTATTAGTCTTCTAATCATATCACCTGTCTCAGAAAAAATGCTTTGTTGATTTCCATATTAATGGCTGTGTAATCACTTTTAAAAGCTGACCATCATATGTTATAAAATTAGGTGTATCTCTGTAATTAATTTTTCAATGTATATAATAATTTAGCAATCATAAAAAAGAAAAAGACCAGAAATTAATTTTTCTGATCTCTAATAGCAAACCAGTCTTGATTTACACCTTCTGTAAATACTTGTTGTCAATCTTTTATATAGTCCACAAAAGAATTTATAAAGTCTGGATCGTTTAATTGATCAAATAATGCGTTTGCTAAACCGTCTTCTCATGGATCATTCTTAAAACAACCGGACAATACTACAAATGCATTAAGCATTTGAATTTGAGACTGATAAGTATCTATAAATTTATTAAATTCTTCATAAGTAAATTTAGTAAAAACATGATATAAAGCTGTATAATCGGGATTTCATGGCTTTAATTTATTTTGAAAGTGTATTAGATTGTTTCAAATAGCTATACGTTGTGTAAAGGCTTCTGAAAATTCTTGATATAGTCCATTAGGTAATTCCAAATGTATTAAGCTATTATTATATGCGTCAATAAAATCTCCTAAAGCCTTTTCCTCCCCGCTGGAAAAATTATTAATCTCTTGCTGAGCAATAATAAAATCTATTAGAGCATCTCTAACTTGAATATTAGGTCTACAAAAATAATGTGATAATTGTGGAAATTTAATTTTAGTACGCTCATTTTGAAACCAGGATAATATCCCGAATACAGCATCAATATGGACTCTATCAAAAAATAAATCAGATGAATTTTTAGATATAATATCACAGTCGGATACACAAAGTATATCATAATTTTTAGCTGCCAATGGAGCTAAAACATTAAATAATGTTAATCGGTCATCTACTACATTTTGTTTAGTCTTGCCCATTGATTGAAAGTCTTCAACAATTTGATATTCAATATCATTTTTTTCTAATAATTCAATATATTGTTTTGAAATTGAATCTGACAGCATTACTAATGTAGGGAACTTAGAATTTAGTCATTTCATACGTTGAGCAAATCTTAAACAACCTCAAACATAATTATCATTTGTAGCACAAACACATCACGCTTTTTTTATATTGGGATCTTGATTAGCGATTAGCAGCGCATCCTCATCGCAGATACCCGCATAAGTTTGCTTAATTTCTGTAAGTTTCTTTAAATTACTTATTGAGTTTTTTAAACTAGTTAGACTATCCATTCTAATTGTCCTTTAATCTTTAATAAAAAAGGTTAAGACTTTTTATGTCTTAACCTTTGCTAATAATTGGCAAGGGCCGTTGGATTCGAACCAACATCCGCCGGTTTTGCATACCACTATAGTTTTCACTACCAGTTACCTGTTTGTGGTCTGGAGTACGTCTTCATCATGTAATCGTCTAAGTTTTATTACTATTATTTTAAAAAGATTAATTTATTTATTATGAGTAAATTTAAAAGCAATAGTAAACAGTTAATGTTTTGTTAGTTTGTCATTAAACTTAACGACTATTTAGATGGGTGATTATCTACTCTCTACGGGCTGAATTAAATTTTAGATTATTGCTTTTCTATTTTTAGAATTCATTCCCTCGGCGTTACCATCAGCGCGACCTGGAAGGATTCGCCGATATCATCACCTGCACTTATAAAGTTTCCAATATAAGGCACCAGTTGTTTACTGTCTATAGTAAACGGTTGAAGACCGTCACTTGACCATTAAGCTAGACCCTTATAAAATTTATATATACATTATATTATATAATATATTATTTCGTAACTATGTGCCAAAAGTTAAAATCTTTAGCCACTGTATAAGTATAAATTTTTCTGTCGTCTACTACTAATGATACTAAATCAAAATCAGGCTTAGTAGCATATTCTTGACTAAAGAAAAATTGTTCAATTTTAGGAAATTCTGATTCACTGCATTTAAATGAAATAGTCATAGCTCTTTCCTTATAAATATAATATTCATTTAATATATAGTATTCACTTAATATATACTATATATTAAAACTTATATAAATATAACTAATTATTATTCTCTAAATTTATCTGATTAACCGTGCGATTATGTCCTTTAATTTTTCATGCTTTTAAAACATAATAATTTGAAGAATCTCAAGTATCATATATTTTACTATCTACAATTGTAACTAAATGAAATGAATTACTACTATTTTGTTTAGTCTTATTAGAGCAGTAAACAACATAAACTCCGTGTCTATTTTTTCTAGCAAAGTCTTCAACGTCATCAATACTTGAACTATTAATTTCATTATCAAAAACTTTTTCAAAATGATGTTTCTGAATAAATTGTTCAATTGTATCTAAATAATTAAATTTACTTTTATTTCTACCTGCTATAGAATTAAGCTCACTTTTAACTCTATTATAATTCATATCATATGCTAATGATAGTGCTCTAATGGCGCAATCACCTTCATTTCTGTTTCAGGGATTTGCGTTATATTCGATTTGTTCTTCGGTTAATCTAAATTTCATTATAATATATTTTCCTTTATATCAATTAATTTATCATAAAACTCTTCTTCGTCTATTTCAAATACTTGAGTAATCTCGCGTTTATTATCATTTAAAAAATTTGAAATGCGCTTACATAAATATTTTTCATTATATTCTTTAGTTTCGATATTATAGTTAAAGGCTTTTCTAGCAATATTAGGATCTCTAAATCAAGGACCGAATTCTTTAACTGTGGTAAAACCTAGGTCACTAGTTATACATAGGAACCATTCTAATTCATGATCGTTTACAGCTTTAAGCAAAACATTACCAACATTCTCAACTGTAATAGAATCTAATGCCGACACTACCTTTAAATATTCAAATGATTGTTGCATCTACTATTTCTCTTTCTTTTTTTTTTAAAATTAAAATATATAATAATTTAGCAGATTGATTAAATAATATATAAATAAAAAGAAGATCTATTAATTTAAATCTTCTTAAAAATAATTATTAATATCCATTCCTATAATATTCAATACGAATAGGTAATTCAATATTTAATAACTTAGCTTTTTTGTATTGTACATCCAGATTTAATTCTGCAGCTCTTAATTGTTCAATAGCAATACTAATATATTCTGGTTCTGCATAATTAAATGCACTCTTACAACATTGATAAGATTCTAATGCATTATAATAATCCTGTACAAATAAATCTAAATCTGTAATTGTTTTATTTTTCTTACTCATATCCTACTCCTAAAAATATTATTTAATTTACATCAACTTATATTAACTTCATTTAATATATAAT
>CAVIUL010000080.1:0-8921 GCA_963645885.1 bacterium
AATTTTATCACATAAGTGTTTTTTTATTATTGTCAACTAATCGGGGTACTTTATCATTTTCCAGGTTTTATTTTGTTATAAATATTCGCTTCTTTCTTCTTTTAAATCAACTATTTCTATAGTATCAACTGCTTCTTTTAATAATGGTTCAAAATCAATTTTAGCCTCTTCTTCATATATAAATTTAAGGTTTGGATTAATTACTGGATGTTTAGGAACAAACACAGTACAGCAGTCTTCATATGGAAGTATAGATGTTTCATAAGTATCAATTTTCTTAGATATTTCAATTATATCTAATTTATCAAAAGAACATAAAGGTCTTAATATTGGATAATTTGTAACATCATTAACAGCAACTATACTAGATAATGTTTGGCTTGCTACTTGTCCAACACTTTCACCGTTTACTATTGCTAAACATTTATTCTTTTTAGCAACTCTTTCAGCTATTCTATACATCATTCTTCTCATAATAGTTATTAAGTATGTAGTATCAAGATTCTTATATATTGTTTCTTGTATTTTAGTGAAATTTACTACCATCAATTTACCATGAGAATTATATTTTTCAAGTTTTCTTGCAAGTTCTATTACTTTATTACGAGCTTCTATACTAGTATGAGGTCTACTTTCAAAGTATAAATAATATAACTCTACTCCTCTTTTAATAGTCATGTATCCAGCAACAGGAGAATCTATTCCACCACTTAACATCAATAGTCCACGACCAAGAGTACTAACTGGATATCCACCTAAACCTTTTATACCATTAGTATAATAATAAACTGCTTCATTACGTATCTCTATATTTAAATAAACATCAGGATTATGAACATCAACTTTGCATTCAATATTCTTAAGAATATGTCCACCTACTATATTATTCATATCCATTGATTTAATAGGAAATTTCTTATCACTTCTATTAGTAACTACTTTAAAAGTATTAAACTCTTGATTCTTCATAACTTCTAAAGCACATTTTAATATAGCTTCTTCTGTTACTTCTTCATCCATATAAGCAATAACTATTTCATGAATACCAAATATATTTTTAAGAATATTAACTATTCCATCAATATCATCTTCATTTGGAATTATAAACATTCTATAATAGTCATCCCTAATTTCAAAACTATAATCACTTATCTTATCAAATATATTATTTTTAAGTTTATTTATAAAGAAATTTCTATTATCTTTTTTAGTTGTTAATTCACCATATTTTATTAATATTACTTTTCTCATTTCAACAATAACTCATTCCATACTTTATCAAATATTTCTAAGAATTTATGTACTTCTTCCATCGTAGTTAAATGACTTAAACTAACTCTTATAGATGTAGTACTTACATCTTTATTTCCATTTGATAATGCTTTTAATACTGTACTTTCTTCTAAACTTGAACAAGCAGTAGTAGTAGATACATATATTTCATATCTTTCAAGAGCATGTACAAATGTTTCAGATTTAATCTTAAGTAAACTAAAATTAACTATTTGTGGTACACATAAATCATTAGAATTTATTTGAATTGGGTATTTAGAAAGTCCTTTCAATAATTCTGCTTTTAATTTTTCACATTTCTTTATATTTGATTCTAATTTATCATTAATAAGTCTCATAGCTTTAGAAAATGATACTACAAGTGGTAATGCAGGAGTTCCACCTCTAAATGGACAATTCTCTGTAGTACCATATATTAATGTATCTATTTGTAAATCACGTCTTTTATAAAGAATTCCTATTCCTTTAGGAGCATATATTTTATGACTAGAAAAACTAGCTAAATCTAAATCACTTAAATAAAATCTTGTCTTACCTAAAGCTTGAGTTAAATCACTATGGAATATAACATTAGGATTCTTCTTATTAATAACTTGCCTAATAGTCTTTAGAGGTTGTTTAAAGCCAGTTTCAGAGTTAACTGCACAAATACTAACAAGAATAGTATCATCTCTTATAAGCTCTTCTAAATGCTTTAAATCAATTTGTCCATTAGGTTGAATATTAACAAAATCAACTTCATAACCTATATTACTTAAATATCCCATAACTTCAAGAACACTCTTATGTTCAAGTTTACTAGTTATAATATGTTTTCCACGCTTACAATACTTAAATGCAACACCTTTAATAGCAGTAGTATTACTTTCACTTGCTCCACTAGTAAATATTAATTCCTTTGGATGACAATTAAGTATCTCAGCTATTTGATTAGTAGCTTGCATTAATAATTCTTTAGATTTTACACCAAGAGTATGAATACTATTAGCATTTCCAATAAATTCACGAGTAACTTTACAATAAGAATCAAGTACCCTTTCATCAACTGGTGTAGTCGCACTATAATCTAAATATATCATATCTTCCTCCTATATTTCTTGAATAACTGTTAATATAACCGGCTTACATTGAGTTTCTTTATATAAATATTGTCCAACTTGTTCACGTATATCATTTCTAATCTTAACATAATCAGCATATTTATTAGAAAAAGTATTATTTTTAATAATTTCTGTACTAATTCTCTTTATTTCATTTATTATTTCTGTATTTTCTTTAGAATATATAAATCCACGAGTAATTATCTCAGGCTCAATTATCATAGATTTATCTTTTTTACTTAATGTAGAAGAGATAACAACAAGTCCATTATTACTTAATAATTCTCTGTCTTTAAGCACTACATCTCCAACATCTTCACTAAAGTTACCATCTATTAAAATATCATCTACAAATACTCTATCGAAGTTTTCTTTTAATTCACCGTTTTCAATAGTTACTACGTCTCCATTTTCTTTAAGCAAAATATTTTCTTTTGGTATTCCTACACTATATGCAAGATTTCCATTTTGTACTTGATATCTATATTCACCTTTAATAGGCATATAGTATTTAGGATTAAATAATTTAATAAGTAATCTCAAATCTTCACTTGAAGCATGATGACGTACGCTCTTATCTTTTGGTATTTGTACTATATTAACACCTTTAATAGCTAAATCATTAAGAATTTTTACAAGTAATTTCTCATAAGCATCATAGCTTGGTTCAGCAAAACATACTGTATCTGTTTTTTCAAGAGTTATAAATTTATCATGACCATTTAATATTCTATTTATATTAGAATATGGTGTCTCTCTATCATTACTAATAAGTATAATAGTATTTTCTTGTTTTAAATCAGTTAAATTACCAATCATATCTTCTTCAATATCTAAGTATCCATTCTTAGCACATAAAGATACTATGTTATGAAGTTCTCTACCCATTATAACAACTTTTCTATTTTTTCCTTTTATTGAATTAAATATTTCTTGAATTGTATAAATATGTAGTGGTAACACTGTAAATATAATTCTACCTTTATTTTTATCAACTACATTTTTAAAGAAACTTTCTAATTTATGATTTGGTGAAGTATGTCCTTTCTTTTCAGCAAACACACTTTCAGCCATTAAACAAAGTACTCCTTGTTTTCCTATATATGCAAGTTTCCCTAGATCCATGTCATAGTAACCATTCATAGTTGGATCTATAACAAAGTCAGCCATATATATAACTGCTCCATCTTGAGTATTAATCGCAAATCCTAGTGTTTCAGGACTACTATGTGTTACACTAAATGGAAATATACTTAAATTCTTAGTAATATCAATCCTTTTATGTGCCTTAATAGTATGTAAATTTTTAATTTCTACTTTTTCTTCAGCACATTCATATTTTATTATTTCACTAGTATAATTTGATGCATATACATTTATATTTGGTAATGCTTTTAATAAATCAGTAAGTGCTCCCATATTCTCACGATGAGGATGGCTTATAAATAATCCTACTATTTCTTTTTCATGTTCTACTAAATATGAAAAATCAGGTATTACATAATCAACACCATACATTTTATCAGGTGCATATTTCATACCACAATCAAAAATAAATAAATGTCCATCTACATTTACTGTATATAAATTCTTACCATTTTCGTTTAATCCACCTAAACTCATTATATTAATTTTACTCATAATATCACTCCCTTTAAAAGTTTAAATGCTACAAAGTATTTTACCACAATTTTATAAAAAATGCTAGTTTTCATTTCAAAGCCAAAATAAAAAGACTATTTCTAGTCTAAATATTATAAGAAAGAATTAATTATTTTTAATTGTAATTAACCCTCTATCTACTTCTTCTAATGCCCTTCCTATTTCTTTTTTAGATACATATTCACTTTCAGGCATTTGAAAGTGTTTATGTTCTTTCATAACTTTGGCTCTATCAGCAGCTATATGAACTAGCTTATATTTAGAGTCAACAATGTTTAATAGTCTATCGATTGAAGGATATATCACTTTTACCATCTCCCTACACTAATAATATAACCAATTCTAAAGTTCTATACAACTAATATACACATTTTTTTACATTAAATTTACAACTAATTAAAATTTACTAAATCATACTTTTTAACAGTATCACTATCGTATGACATTAATATGCTCTTTTTACTACCATTTATATAGTTAATTTGAACATTTCTAAAACAATACAAATACTTATCACTTATTTGTTCTATGTCTTTAGTATAATCTAAATCTTTTATATTCTTACTTTCACTAATCCAAGTAAAATTTAAATCACTAGCACTTTCTAAATCTTCATCATCAATCATCATAAAGTATAAATTATCTTCAGTAAGTAGTGTTACACTTAAATAATCTTCATCCATAGAACAATTAGGTATTAAAACTATTTCTTTAGTTTTACCTTCATAATTATGTAAGTTATATATTTTATCTTTATAATTTAATTCTATGTAGTCAGTTTTTTCAGTTACTTTAAAATCTCTTTTATCATCAGATATTTTAACATCTAGTTTATTACCACATCCAGTTAAAAGTATAAGCATTAAAGTTATACTAAATATTTTAATTGCATTCTTCAATGTCATCAACTTTAAAGCCCTTTCCAGCATCAACTTTAACATTATTCTTAACACATTTACCTACTACATTATTAATATCTAAGATATATTCACTTGCCACGTCTACACTCATTTCTTTTGTTTCTACCATTTCTTCAGTAATTTGTGTACCATCAACAATGATATATTTTGCAACTACTACAGATGTCATACCTGCCTTTTCTTGAGTTCTATTACTATACAAGAACCCTATTAATGCACCAAGTAATACTAATACAAAGATAATTATAAATATTATTATAAAATTTTTTCTATCCATTCTCTCATTCATACTTTAATATTATCACACTTTCTATAGTTATTTATTCTTTTTTATCTTCTTTTACAAGATTACGTAAAGCATCTAATATCACTACCATAGCCCAAGTATCTTGTTTACAATATACTCTTAAATTCTTTTTAGCTCTCTCTAAGTCATCAGGTGTCATATCATCATATAAAGAGTAAGTAACTAATGCTTCAGTTCCATTTTTTACTTCTAAATTTTTATAAGTTAAGTCACTAAGTACTGGTAAAGTCTTCTTAATTGAATAACTTCCACTAAGATTTTTATGATAAAAATTTACGAGTTTACTTCTTTCATCATCAAAACCTAACTCTTCATATATACTTTGATTATTTTTTATAAAATAAAGTAAATCTGTAGATTTTTCTACTATTTTAAGTAGATGTTCTTTATATTCTGGAAATATATACGCAAGTTCCTTTAATCTACTTCTTTCAAAAGTAACATTTTGAGCAAACATAGTACCCTTATTAGGATCTATTCTTTTAACTATTTCTTTTACCATTTCTGGTCTTTCATCATTTAAAGTTTCAGCTAAGAATACATAGTTATCTTTATCTTTATCACAAACTCCAGGTTCACGCTCTATGTGTAGACTAAACTCAAAACATGATTGAGTATATGGCCTTTCTCCTTCAAATCTAGGCATTGGACATGGAAAACTTTCAAAATCTAAATGATATATTGGATACTCTAAAGTATCAAACATAGCTCTAATCTTTTCTTTATCTAAATATGTTTTATCATTATCATAACAATCTCTTTCAATTAACATATTAGGTTTATTTTGAATCCACTCTAAAGGTATATCATCTAACTTATAATATCCATTATTTATTAAATCATATTTATTATATTTATCAGGCCCTAAACCAATCCTATCAGTAAAACCAATATAATTAAAACTAGCATTATACTCTGGTAAATTCTTATAACAAATACTTTTATATTTACATTCACACTTCTCTTTATATGAACAATGAACTCCTACATTACAAGGACTAGAATTAGGATTATAAATATTATTTTCAAGAGTCTTTACCATAAATTCTATAATAGGCATATATTCTTTAGTTATTTCATCCATATCAAAGAAACTAACTATATCTTCTCCATTTATAGTTCTGTATATTCTTTTTTCCCCCACCATATACCCATCATATACATAATTATGATTAAGTACTGATAAATAATAATTAACATGTTTGTTTATATTGTGACTCTTTAAATCATTTTCAATTATATATCTTTGAACAGCTAAATCAAAAACATATCTTCCAACATCACTATATCTATCAAATAACTTTTTATATTTTTCATTAAATTTCTTTATTAACTTTTCACTACCATTTATTGGCTTTTTAAGTCTATAAATACCATCTTCAAGTATAAACATCTCGTGCTTCTCTTTAGAATTCTCCCCATATTTTAATCCTTCTATATAGTTTCTACTAGTAGTAGATTTAACTTCTATAATATTTATTTCATCATCATTTTCATTATAAATATCTACATAACATAAATATCTAATACCATTATGAACAAAATCAAAAGATTCTTGATTATATGTGTTTTCACTATAAACAAATTTACCATTAAATATTCTTTTAGCTTTAAATGCACTTTCAAGTTCTACTTCTTTATAATATTTCATCATCGCAGATAACTCTTTATCTTCTTTTTTAGTTAAATCAGTATCTCCTTCATCAGTACTTTCAAACATATCACCTAAAAGTTCTCTATATTCTTCTTTTTCACTTTCTTTCATGTATTCTTCTATAGTCATTTTAGAATCAAGTTTATCTTTTCTAATATTCTCAAGAGCACTATATCTTCTACATCTAGTATAATCTATAAAATTTGTTTTAGTTATTGCCATATTTCCTCCGAAAAGAAAAAGTGATTACTCACTTTCTTCTATAAAATTTTTGCTTTTATGTGGTTCATCAAATAATAATCCTGGATATCCTTGTTGTCTTAATGCTTCATAAGTCATTATAGCCACTGTGTTAGATAAATTAAGTGCTCTAACATTATCTGTCATAGGCATTCTCATACATCTATCAATATATGGCTTTAATATATGAGGTGGTATCCCAGTACTTTCTTTTCCAAAAAAGAAATAATAATTCTTATCACTATCACTATAATCAAAACTAGTATGTGGTTTATGTCCATATCTAGTTAAGAAATAATATTCTCCTTTATTTTTTTCAAAGAATTCATCTATATTTTCATAAACTGTATATATACATTTATCTATATAATTTACACCAGCTCTTTTAATATATTTTTCTTCAAGACTAAATCCTAAAGGTTTAATTAAATGTAAATGACTATTAGTAGCCACACATGTTCTCATAATATTACCAGTATTTTCTGGTATTTCAGGTTCAAATAAAACTATATTTATCATAACTCTCCTATCTCATACATGACTTTACCACAGAATGTATGTATTTATATCCTTCGCTTGTATAATGTATTGAATCACTGCTTATATACTTACTTGTCCAATCACTAATTGATGCACTTCCATATACATCACAATATTTTACATTTTTAAGTCCAGAAATACAAGATTTAATAGTTGAATTAAATGATTGTATATTAGAATTTTTAGCATATTTACTTCCACTATCATTAACTGGATTTACAGACATTACATATACATTATTTTTAGAATTAACACTATTTATAAATGATTTATATTTTTCACAATATTTAGATGAATTACTTAAATCATTAACTCCATAATTAAGTACTATATTATAACTTTTACCATTACTTAAAACATTATTAACACTAGTTATATGTCCAAGAAAATCATTATATCCTCCACCATCAGTTGCAAATACTTGTTCATCTGATGATAAACCTCCATATAGTTTTAAACCATTAGTTCTTGAGTCTCCCATATAAATAGTACCAGACACATTTTTAACTTCACTGCCTCCTGTAGTACTTCCAGAACCATTATCTGTACTTGAACTAGAGCCTCCACTAGTTCCATTATTAGTTTCACTATCATTATTCTTATCTATATCAGATTTAATTGTTTCATATAAAGCATTTAATCTTTCATTTAGACTAGCTTTTTCACTCTCATCTTTAAGTTCTGATACAGCGTTTTTAGCAGCATAATAATCATTATATGATTTTGTACTTTCTGCTTTAGATACTAAGCTTTCAGCTCTTGAAGCATATGCATCATTAATAATCTCAGTATCAGCATATAAACAATCTCTATATTCATTATTAGTATCACTTATTTTAACAATTACATTAACTAAAGTTGGTATTAAAAATATAACTACAGCAGCAATAGCATTATTTACAAGTTGTTTTTTAGCTTTCGCAAGTAAATCTTCATTGCCAACTTTAATAGTATTCATAAGTGTTATCATACCAGTTAAAATTAATAATATTGGTACAGCTATCTTAACAATCAAAATAATCATATTTATAATTCTCATAACTTCTAGCACCTCAGGTACTGAACATATAGACATAACTAACATACTAACACCTCTTATCGTTATAATTAAATTTTAACATAAAAAATATAAGTATTCTATACTTATATTTCAGAGTGTAGACAAACCCCTAGATTTTTTTCTAGGGGTTTTCTTTTAAATAAAT
>CAVIUL010000081.1:0-8810 GCA_963645885.1 bacterium
TCTCAAATATTAGTTAATATGCTATAATCTATGTCAAGAAGGAGAGGATATTATGAGTTTTATTAAAGAAACTGAAAATTATATTACTGATGTAATAAAAAAATGTGGCTATGAAGTCGATAACGTTATTTTGGAGTCCTCTTCAAGACGCGATTTAGGAGAGTTTCAAATTAATGTATGTATGGGGCTTGCTAAAAAATATGGCAAGAACCCAAGAGAGATTGCTGAATCTATAATATCAGAGTTTGATGATAGATTTTACAATGTGAATATTGCTGGACCTGGATTTATTAATGTTAGTATTAGTGATAAATATTTACTTGATTATATTAATGGTAATATTAAGGATACTACTGGATTTGTAGATAAGGGTGAAGAAAAGACTATTATAGTTGATTATGGTGGAGCTAATGCTGCGAAAGTACTTCATGTTGGCCATATGAGACCTGCTAATATTGGAGAATCTTTAAAAAGATTAGCAGAGTTACTTGGTAATAAAACAATTGGAGATGTTCACTTAGGAGATATAGGAAGACAATCTGGTATGATAATTTCTGAAATTAAAAAGAGAAAACCAGAATTATGTTATTTTGATCCTGAATATAAAGGAGAATATCCTAAGCTTGAAATTATTACTGAAGAGTTAGGAGAATATTATCCAGCTGCAAGTATAGATGCTAAAGAAAATCCAGAGAGAATGGAAGAAGTAAGAAAGATTACTGCTTTAGTTGATGAAGGAAAAGAACCATATTTTGGTATGTGGAAAGATATAGTTGAAGTATCAAAAGAATCTATTAAGAAAAGCTACGATTATTTAAATTGTAAGTTTGATTTATGGGAAGGGGAACTAAGTTCATTAGAATATGTTCCAGATACATTAAAAGTATTAGAACCTTATATGTATATTTCTGAAGGTGCTAAGGTAATCGATGTTAAGAAAGATGATGATAAAATAGATATTCCACCACTAATTGTAATTAAGAATGATGGAGCTACTATTTATGCAACTCGTGATTTGGCTACAATATATTCAAGAGTTAAAAAATATAATCCTGATGAAATATGGTATATAGTTGATGCAAGACAATCTATGTATTTTGAACAAGTATTTAGAGCATCATATAAATCACATTTAGTACGTGATGATGTTAAACTTGCTCACTATTGGTTTGGAACTATGAATGGTAGTGATGGTAAACCATTTAAGACTCGTGATGGTGGAGTTATGTCTTTAGATATGTTAGTTAGTCAAGTAAAAGAAAAATTACTTGCTAAATTAGATAAATATACTGAAGAAGAAAAGAAGAATATTGCTGATGTGTTAACTGTTGCGACAATTAAATATGCTGACTTATTACCATATCGTACTACAGACTTTATATTTGATATTGATAAAATAACTTCATTTGAAGGAAAGACTGGACCATATGTTTTATATACTATGGTAAGAATTAAATCTATCCTTGATAAAGTAAATATTGATAATGCATCAATTAAATCAATTTATAGTGATACAGAAAGAAATATTTATATAAAATTATTAGAACTTGCTAAGACATTAACAAAAGCATATAATGAAAAAACATTAAGTTATATATGTGAATACTTATTTGATTTATGTAGCTTATTTAATAAGTTCTATGGTGAATGTAATATTGTTAATGAACAAGATATGGATAAGAAAGAATCTTATGTAGCATTATTAAACTTATTATATAATACAGGTACTATGTTGTTAAATATTTTAGCAATTGAGGTTCCTGATAAGATGTAATTATAATAAAAGCACAATTTAGTGCTTTTTTAGTGCATAAATACTAGTAAAACTAATAAATTTATGTTGTAAGTTAAAAATAAGTATGCTATAATACATTCGAACGAAAAGTTCCTTGCTTCATTTAGTGAAGCCGTTAAGACCAAAAGGAGGTGTAAGTAATGAATAAATATGAAATAATGTTTATTGTTAAAACTGACATTGATGAAAAAGCTCAAAAAGACACAGTAAAGACTTTCGAAAAAGTATTAACAGATATGAAATCTAAAATCGTTAATACTAAAGATATGGGTCAAAAGAAGCTTGCTTATCCTATTAAGAATCAAGTTAGAGGAAACTATTATGTATTCAATGTAGAAGCTACAGCTGCTGCAGTTAAAGAATTCGATAGAAAAGCTAAGATTGATGAAAATATCTTAAGACATATTGTCATAAGAGAAGAGGAGTAGTTAATGAACAAGATTATGTTAGTCGGAAGACTAGTAAGAGATCCTGAAGTTAGAAGTACAAGTACTGGTAGTTCAACTGCTAACTTTACTGTAGCTGTAAGTAGAAATTTCAAAAATAAAGATGGAAACTATGATGCTGACTTTTTACCATGTGTAGCATTTAGAAATTCTGCTGACTTTGTTTCAAAATACTTTAAAAAAGGTAGTTTAATTGGAATAGAGGGTAGAGTTCAAACTAGAAATTATGATGCTCAAGATGGTACTAAGAGATATGTAACAGAAGTAGTAGTTGAAAATATTGAATTTGTTGGTGGTAGAAACGAAGGAAGTGCAAATCCTATGGGCAATAATACTGCTTATATGGATGCTCCTAGTGAAGCTCCAATGGATGTAATGCCAGAATATGATATTCCTAAATCAGATCCATATGAAAATTATGATAAAGAAGTATCACTAAGTGATAATGATTTACCATTTTAAGGAGGATTAATAATGGCAGAATTTTATAGAAGAAAAAAAATATGTCAAATGTGTGCTGGTAAGAGCGTAGATTATAAAGATGTTATGATTGTTTCTAAATACATTAATGAAAAAGGTAAAATTTTACCTAGAAGAATGACTGGAGCATGTGCTAAACATCAAAGACATATTGCTAATCAAATTAAGATTGCTAGATATATGGCTTTATTACCATATACTAAGTAGTTATACTTATTAAGTAGTAGAAATACTACTTTTTTTATTGCAATAAAAAAGAGATAATTATCTATTATTATCTCTATTTATTAATATCAATCTAAATATTTGAAGTGCTTGTGCTAAGAATCCAGCAACATATGTAAGAGCTGCTGCATTAAGTACACTATTTGTACCATTTGTATTTTCATCACTATATAATCCACATTCTTTTAATTGAATTTTTGCTCTAGCAGAAGCATTAAACTCAACTGGAAGAGTAATTAATTGAAATAATAAACCAACTAATAGTAAGTATATACCAATATTAACTATATCTAATGCTTCTATTGCAAAACCTATAAAGATAAATATTGTTGATATGTGAGAAGCAATATTTACAATTGGCACTAAAAAGCTTCTAAGTCTTAGAAAAAAATAACCGTCTTTATCTTGAATAGCATGTCCGACTTCGTGTGCTGCAACTGCGGCTGCAGAAATGCTTTTTCCATTATAGATATTTGTTGATAGTGAAACTCTTTTTTTGCGAGGATCATAGTGATCAGTAAGTTCACCATTTATACAAACTATTTCTACATTTTGAAGCCCATTCTTATCTAATATTTTTCTTGCTACATCTTTTCCTGTGATTTTTAAATCATTATTTATTCTTGAATTAGTTGAATAAGCACTATTTATTCCTATTTGAGCTATTATTGGAATAAAAATAATTAATAATATTAATATCAAATCCATTTATATCACCTAAAATAATATTATCATATTTATGTGAAAATATTAAGAAATTATATCTTGAATCCTAATATTTTTTTATTTTTTGTGATATTAAATGTATTCAATATTTGTTTTTTTGTGATTACTATTTTTTCATTTTTAAAATTCTTTATTAATTTATCTATATTTTTTGCTTCTTTAAAATTATTTGTTTTGAT
Organism: bacterium; assembly: GCA_963645885.1. Taxonomy (GTDB): domain Bacteria; phylum Bacillota_I; class Bacilli_A; order RF39; family UBA660; genus CAG-1000. Next base: position 3,852 of record CAVIUL010000081.1, read on the forward strand.
GTAGTATGTTTTTTCTTTTAATAACTCATTAATTTTAATATTTGTATTTGGTTTATTGATTTTTGCTTTAGTACATATTAAATCAAGTAGTTCTAGACTTCTGTCTGGTTCTTTTTTTGTGTTGTCTTTGGATGCTATATTAATAATTGTATTTAATTCTTTTGAACTAATTTTTACATTATGAAAGTTTTCATAGTATTTTTTTACATTTTTTAATATATTTAGTGTTTCTGATTCTGAAGGTTCTTCGATATTGATTATTTGAAATCTTCTATTAAGTGCTTTATCTTTTAGAAAACTCTTATTATATTCTCTTGTTGTGGTTGCTCCTATACATTTTATTTCATTTCTAGCAAGTGATGGTTTTAAAATATTTGATGCATCTATAGCTCCATCAGAACCACCTGTTCCAACCATGGTGTGGATTTCATCAATAAATAAAATATAGTCATCATTCTCTTTAAATTCATCAATTATCTTTTCCATCTTTTCTTCGAATTCTCCTCTGTATCGTGTTCCGCTTATAACTGATGACATACTTATTTCAATTATTTTCTTATTTTGTAATTCTTTTGGAACTTCATTTTTATTAATCTTATATGCTAGTGCTTCTACTATTGCAGTTTTACCAACACCTGCTTCTCCAATTAATATTGCATTGTTTTTATCTTTTTTACAAAGTGCTTCTATGAGTTCATTTAGTTCTTTTGCCCTTCCAACTATAGGAATATATTTTTTATTTTTTACTTTCTCATTTAAGTTAATTCCATATTTTAAAGTTTTATCATTTGAAATTTTATTAATTAATTTATTTATATTTATTTTTTGATTATTAAGTATTGATATAGCTATACCATCGCTATTTTTAAGTATATTTAATATTACATTTCTTAGAGTTATTTCGTTTTTATTTGTTGACTCAAGTATTATTTTTTTTAATAACGGTGTATATGTTGGCATTGAAATATTTTTATCTTTTCTTATGTATTTGTTTGTTTCATTAATAAAATTATCTTTGTTTATTTCTTTTTTTAATATATTAGATATTTCATTATCTTGTGATAATGCACCTATTAAGAAGTGTTCTGTCCCTATAAAATTATGTTTTAGATTGATTGCTTCTTTTTCGCTTTGTTTTAATACTTTTATTAAGTCTTCTTCATATTTTATCATATTAATAGTATGTTTTTATTGTAAAAAAAAATACAGGTTTAACTGTATTTTTTTAATTATATTAGCATTGCAGCTACTGTTGTAAGAATTACTATACCAAATAGTATTAATGCTATTTTCCAAGTCTTTTTAATCCACTCAGTGTAAGAAATATTTAAATATGTAAGTCCTAGTACTAAAGCAGCACTTGTTGGAGCTACAAACATTGTAACACCATATAGACCTTGAATTAATGTTCCTGTTACTGTTGCGCTTGCGCCTTCAGCAGCTATTTGTGGAATTACGTAGTTTGCTACATATAGCATATCTACATGTAATGCAGAACCAAGGATTGTAGCTATAGAAGCAAAGAATATATTGAATTTACTTGTTGCTCCTAAAATCCATCCTGCGATTGTTGGATAGAACATTGTATTTCCTGCAAAGTAGATAACACAGTATGCTAATACTACTATTAATGCAGATGGTAACATCTTTTTAGCTCCTTCAGCCATATAAGATAATACATCTCTATGTTTCATTCTGAAGAATCTACCTATTAATAATGCTGCTAATAAATTCATAACAGCCATTTCAGCATAATACCAATTACCAAATTCTTCGATTGTTCCAAATATATTTTTGAATATTTCGAAGTCTTTAATCTTTACTGCCATAATTTTTGTATTTAAGTCACTAAAGAATTGAATGTTAAATGTTCCACTCCAATTAGTACAAGCTAGTATTAATAATACAAATAATAATCCTAGAATAACTATGATTGGCCATACTGAATATTTATTAGCATTCTTTTCACCAATAAACATATCATTTTCGATAGCAGCTTCAATTTTATTTTCAGCTTTTTTAACTACTGTATGTTTAGCTTTAACTAAGTATACAATTAATACAGCTAAAGATAATACTAAAATTACTATTCTATACCAAATTCCAGTACTTAATTTTGTGATTGATAATTGCTCATTTATTACACCTGTTATGTTGTAACTAATTGTACTACCAATTGTTCCGATTAACATTGCACCGAATGTTGTTAGGAATGCAGTTATTTTATCATAACCCATAGCTAATACGATGCTGATGATTAATGGGAAGAACATAAATAGTAATAGCCCATAGTTAAATGCAGAAGTTAATCCTACGATAATAACAGCGGCAACAATTAAAAATACGTATTCCTTTCCTCTAAATTTACTTGCTATTTTTTCAATCCATGCTCTATATTTACCAGTTTTAGCAAGTACTCCGTAAAGAGCTCCTACTGAAAGTAAGAATATAAAGATTTGAATGAAATATTTAAATTCGAATGCTCCAAAGATTAATTGGAAGAAATCGAAAAATCCGATTCTATATTTTCCAAGTTCTGCTAATTCTCCAGAATTGAAGTAGCTAGCTGGAACAAACCAAGTTATTACTACAATAGCAAGTAGTGTGAACATGATTATTTTAAATAATCCAGTCTTTTTCATTTTCTAATCCTCCTCAATTGTTATTATATAACAAAAAAACCGGTAAGTTCAAGGATTTACCGGGTTTTTTCCTATTTTTCACAAGAAATGCATCTTATATGTTCATAAATTTTGTTAATACAATTTTCAAATTCTTCTTCTGTTTTACATGTTACTATTTCATTTTTTAATTCTTTTGACTTCGGAATATATTTTAAATATGCTAAAGCGTGTGTTTTTATATCAAGTAAAGCTTTTCTTTCGCTTGTATTATCTTTTAATAGATTATAGTGTTTCTCTAACATTTGAATTCTTTCTTCATATGTTGGCTCTTCTATAATATTATTGTTTTCTATGTATTCTACACATTCTTTAATTATCCATGGATTTCCAATTGATGCTCTTCCTATCATTACTGCATCGCATCCTGTTTCTTCTAGCATTCTTTTTGCATCTTCTTTAGTGTGTATATCACCGTTTCCAATTACTGGTATTTTTACTGCTTCTTTTACTTTTTTAATAAGAGACCAGTCTGACGTACCTGTATATCCTTGTTCTCTTGTTCTTGGGTGTATAGCTATTGCTGATGCTCCTGCTTTTTCTATTAATTTTGCAACTTCAACACAATTTATATTGTCTTTGTTCCATCCTGATCTTATTTTAACTGTAACTGGTGTTTTAACATTTTTGACTACAGCTGAAACTATTTCATATATTTTTTCTGGATTTTTAAGTAATCCGGAGCCTGCTTGTGATTTAAGTGCTACTTTAGGTACAGGGCAACCCATATTTATATCTATAATGTCTGGATGTGCATTTTCTTCTACGTACTTAGCTGCTTTTATGAAAGAATCAACGTCGCTTCCAAATATTTGAAGTGATATGGGCCTTTCTTCGTCATTAATTTTTAGCATATCCAATGTATTTTTACTATTATAAATAATACCCATGTTACTTACCATTTCTGAATATATAAGTCCTGGATTCATACTTTTTAATATTGTTCTATATGATTCATTAGATATTCCTGCCATAGGTGCACAAACAATTCTATTTTTAATTTTTACATTTCCAATATTCCACATAAAATTTCCTCATTGATAATTTAACATTTTATCAACATTTTTTCAATAAAAAAAGCGATTACTCGCTTACTTTTGCTGTTGCTTTACAACTTATATTACTTTTAACACTTTTAAATATGTATTTTTTTGTAGTAGCATCAACATCTTCAGTACTTGATGGAAGTATATTTCCACAATCTAATGACATTGTATATCCATCTTCTACTTTCATTGTTATTTCTGCATCTTTTCCTTCTTCAACTTCACTTGATGTTGATCCATTTAATATAGTGATTAAACCAGGAATTTCTACTTTAAATGTATATTTTTTTGCAGGTGTTTTTTTGAATACTACTGTACAATCAGTATCATTTGTAACTTTATCAATACTAAATGTATTTTCTTTAAATACTCCATTTTGATTATTTGAACATTTAACTTCTGGATTTTCATATCCATCTTTAGGTGTCACAACTTCTTTTAATGATTCTCCATAAGTTATTGTTTTTGTTGTAGAACCTTCGCCATCAGTAACTTTAATATTTACTGTTAATTCTTTTAATTTGAAATCTACTTTACAAGATACATCTTTTGTTATTGAATTAATTATTAATGCATTTTTTTCTTCATCCCATGAAGTTTGCTTATTGTCTGAACAAGTTGCTTTTGAGAACTCATATCCTTCATTTGGAACTATTATAAATGTACCATTTTCTTCTCTATTTATATATTTAGGATTGTTTTCATCTAATGTTGCGTTTATTGGTTCAGTAATTGTTACTTCGTATTTTGCTTTTACAAAGTATAATTCACAAGTACTTTCAATTTCTTGTGCAGGAACGAATTTCCATTCTTCTGTATTGAAATCACCAGTAAGACTAGGATCACAGTTAAATCTTGAGAATGCATATATTTCGTTTGTTACTTCCATTCCATTTTCATCGATAGTTTTTTCGTTAACTGGCATTTCACTTACTTCTTCATCTTCTAAAAAATATTTATATGTAATAGTACCAGCTTTATTATCATCAGGAGTATCTGGTTTATTCTTTTTACTTTCTAAGAAGCCAACTACTCCTCCAGTTACTGCTATTATAAACATAATAATTAGTATTACTAACATTCCTTTATTTTTCATTTTTTCCTCCACTATTATATAGTAATTTTATAATATATAAGGATATATTGTCAAGTTTGTACTATTTAAAATATGCTGATATATTTGTAAAAATGTCAAAAAACATTTGACAATTCAATATACTTTTTATATAATA
>CAVIUL010000082.1:0-8550 GCA_963645885.1 bacterium
TACGCTTTCTACTCTCATAATCATTATATATTTTATGTTAATGTAAATCAATAGTTATTGTAAATTTAATGTAAACAGTTTCTTTCTTTACAATATTAAATCAGTTATGCCTTTTATACATAACTGATTTATTTTTTTACCCTATTCTAAATGCTGGTGATATACCATTGCTTATGATACAGCCATCTTCATCAATGCTACCATTACGTTCTATATAAAAATAATGTCCTACATTACCATAAACAGTTCGTAATGACCAATTACTATTTATTGTATTATATTTTTTTTATTGCACTATCATAGCTCTCATTATTGTTTATAGCTGTTCCTTTTGATTTATAATAATCCAGTTGTCTAGTTAAATCTTTTGCTGTATCTGATTCATTGCTTGGATCCGAATTACAGTTTGACCAATCACCATATATTTCTCCAGGAGCAAGCAGATATAATTTATCAGTTGACGTAGAGATTTCATTGTTTTGTCCATTCCCAGATACAACAGTGGTATCTATTATGATTTCCTTTAAATCTTCTGGTAATGCATTATAAATTGTATCATTAATATATTGATATGCGTTAGATTGAGTCCATCCAATATCTGATGTTGAAGAACACATATTTGTAACTTCACTACCAATTATATCCTCGAATTCAAGTACAAATCCACATGCTGTTTGTGAGAATTCATCATTAAAACATTCATCTAGTGTTGAAGTGTTTGCTATTCTTACATTATGTTTTCCTAAGTCTCCTAAATCAATCTCTTTTGTATCTCCTAAATTATAATCTAAAATATTTTTGTTTCTTACATTTGTTACTATAGTTTCCCAACTATCTTTTTCAAATTGAGTGTTTTTGCTTTCTTCTATTCCTAAAACACCACTAAACTTTTTACCTTGATTATAATTTTGGTCAGCACTTGTTTCTTTGAAAGTAATAGTTAAATCATATTTATGAATTGTGTTTGACTCAATTGTAACTTTACCTTTTATTGTATTTGATGCGATAGCTGTGCTTGTTATACCTTCACAAGTTCCATCTACTTCTTCTGTTGTACTATTGATTCTTGTACATGTTCCTTCAATTAGCATTTCATCATTTGTTATTTCATTTGTAAGTTCTTGCCATATAAGGTTATATACTGCATCAAGTGTTCCCGTATTAGCAACATAAACTGTTTTTGTAATAGTTGCTCCTGGTTTTATGTTTTGCATTACTACTTCTGCTCCATCTACATAACGTAGACTTAATGTACCAGTTGTAACTACTTGATCTTTAACTTCATTTTGAACTATAGCAGTTGTAAAATATGCATAGGATACACCAATAATAGCAATAAGTGCAAAAGACATAATAAATAATAATATTGTTTTTGTATTTGTTTTCATTTTTACTACTCCTCTATAATGAAAGTATAACATTTTTTATGCAAAATAAAAAGAGCTTTACGCTCTTAGAAATCTCTGTTTCTTAGGAAGGCTGGCATTTCAAGTTCTTCATCATCTTCTATTTCTTGTACTGCCTTTTTTTCTCCTTCGATTGATCTATATAGTGGTTCAGTTGAATCTTCAAATCCTGTTGCGATAACTGTTACTACTATTTCATCAGTAAGTGCTTCATTGATAACTGCACCGAATATAATGTTAACATCTGTATTAGCAACTGCTCTTACTACTTCTACAGCATCTTCTGCTTCGAATAATGTCATTGAGTTACCACCAGTAATGTTTACGATACAATCTGTTGCACCATTGATAGTTTGTTCAAGTAATGGACTATTTACGGCTTGTTTTGCAGCTTCTACTGCTCTATTATCACCAAATCCAACACCTATACCAATAAGTGCATCTCCTCTATCTTCCATTATTGTTCTAACGTCTGCAAAGTCTAAGTTTACAAGTCCTGGAACACTAATTAAGTCAGATATAGATTGAACACCTAATCTAAGTACATTATCTACTTCTTTGAATGCAGCATTTAATGGTGTACTTCTATCTATTAAGTCTCTTAATTTATCATTTGGAATAACTACGATTGTGTCTACATGTTTTCTAAGTTCATCTAGACCAACTAATGCATAGTCCATTCTTTTCTTACCTTCAAATTTAAATGGTTTTGTAACTATTGCTACTGTTAAGCATCCAAGGTTTTGAGCTATTTCAGCTACTACTGGAGCAGCACCTGTACCAGTACCACCACCAAGTCCACAAGTTACGAATACCATATCTGCTCCGCGTAAAGAGTCTTCAATTTCTTCTTTAGCTTCAAGTGCAGCTTCTCTTCCAACTTCCGGTCTTGTTCCAGCTCCTCTTCCTTTAGTAATAGTTTTACCTAATTGTATTTTGTGTTCTGCATGGGAAACATTTAATACTTGTTGATCAGTATTTGCTACGATAAATTCAACTCCACGAAGTCCTGAATCTATCATTCTGTTTACAGCATTACATCCACCGCCACCGACACCAATTACTTTTATGTCAGCTATTTGATCCATCTCTAGTTTATTGTTCATAATTCACTCCTTAATCGTTGAAAAAATATCCATATATTTTTCCGAGTACTGTATTATTATTAGTTTTCTTTATATTAATTAATTCTTCTTGCAAATCCTCATCAACTGTATAAGCAAGTTTATTTCTAAAAGCTAATTTATCATGATAGTATTTGATAAGTCCTAATGAACTAGAATATTTATTACTTCTACATCCTATTTCATTAACATGGTATCTTTCCATTTCTCTTCCAAATACTTCATCAACTACTAAGTTAAAATCGTTAACTTCAGTTGTTCCCCCTGTAAATATTATATAACTAATTTCCAACTTTGTTAAGAGGTTTATTTGCTTTTTAGCAAGGTCCAATAACTCTTTAATTCTAGAACATATTATCTCACTAATCTCATATTGATTTATTTTAATATTTTCTTTAGAGTTTGTCAACACATCCTCACTCCAGCTAGTTGAGGCATTTCTCTTACTAGCAAGAGCAAATTTTTCTTTTAACTCTTTTGCTTTCTTTCTACTTATATCATATATATAACAAATATCTCTGTCAATGTTTTTACCACCAACTTCGATATTTTCTGTATCTACTAGTATTCCTTTTTTAAAGATACTTACTTCCGTTTTTTCTTCTCCAATGTTTACTACTGCTACATTTTTAGAATCTAATGTTTTAGTTCTAAATTCATAGTAGTCTGCTACACTTCCAAAGTTTATATCTACTATTCCTACTCCAATACTATCAAGTAATGATACTGCAGCATATACATTCTTTTTTGGAGCTAAGCTCATGACTGCTTTGCATCTCAATACTTTAGCTTGTTTTCCTTTAGGGTCTTTTGTTTTTTCTTCATCATCAAGCATAAATTCTATTGGCATAATTGAAACAAATTCTTTATTATTTGGTACTTTATTATATACACATGATTGAAGTACTTTTACTATATCGTTTCCTGTAACTATAGAATCTTCTGCTTTAATGTTAACTTTTCCCTCTACTACATTAAATTCTGCGTAATATGATGGAATTGTTAATACTACTTTATTAATTTTTATATTTAACATTTCTTCACATCTATTAAATACTTCTTTTAATGAAATTAATGTTTCTTCAGGATTAACTATAATACCCTTCTTAACTCCCTTTGATTTTACTTCAGATACAGCAAGAACATGTACATCGTCTTTGTACACTTCGCCTACTACTAACTTAACTGTAGAACTACCAATATCTAAACTTGATATTATTTCTTTCATGTATCCTCCTATAATCAATTATCATTATATCAAAAAAAATTCTTTTTTTAAAGAATTACTTCATCAAAAACATATTTTATACTAAATTCATAGTATGGTTGTTCTATTTTATCTTTACCATTATAAGTTATTTCAACATTTAATTTCTTGGTTTCTCCACCTTTTATTATGTTTTCTTTATCAAGTGATAAGTTTATATTAACATTTTTAGTATCTATGTTTGCAAATATATTTTCTATACGAATATCTGTTATTTTAGCATCAATATTTCCTATATTTGTAAGATCTATACTAAATGAATTAGTCTTTTTAAATTTATTTAAATCCGGTACTTTTACTTGTATAGTACTATTTTCATTATCTAACTTTACTGTCATATCTGTTTCATAATCAATACTTACATTATTTAGCTTTATGTCATAATATTTTTTAATTATATTAGCATCTCCTCTTATAGAGAAACCATTAAAAAGATAATATAAAGCTAATGATAACACTAGTATACTAAATAATAATACAATTAATGCATAAGTTATCTTTTCTTTCATATTACCTTCCTATTCTATGAATATGATATCATAAAACAATTAAAAAAGCATTAGTTTCCTAATACTTTTTAATCATTTTGTGTTACTGATGGAGTGAAATTACCACCAGTTGTTTTCGAAGGTGTTGCATTGTGAACTAAGTATTTATTGTTAGATACATAATAGTTACTATTTCCTTCTATTGTTAAGTTGTATGTTTTAATTTTTTTATCATACATATTATATTTAATATCTGATATTGTTGCTACTTTCTTATCAGCAGATAGTACTTTATCTCCCACTTTTAGATCGTATGCACGAACCCATCCTTTATCAACGATATATACTTGATGTCTTGGTGTCATTTCGATTTTTTCATTTTCTATTGTAATTGTATATGTATCGATTGATGAACTAATAATTGTTCCAGTAACTTTCTTTAATTCTTTTTCATTGTTATCTAGATTATATGAATAAACCATATCTCCAACTTTAATATCTTCAATATTTTTATATCCATCTTTTGTTAATACCTTTGTTCCAGCTACAAAACATAATGTTTCATGATATTCTTTTTCTGCTAGTTTATATCCTTCATCTGTGAATACTTCAACTTTATATCCTGTTGTACTTGTTTCTAGTGTCATTGGGTAACTTGCTTTAAATAAATTACTTTTATCACTTGATGTTATAGTATCAACCTTAGTGTAAGTGCCAGCATTATAATTACTCGTTTTGTATATTACATATCTAACTGCATTAAAGTTAGCATTAGCTGAATTTGGAATAACTAATTCCATGCTTCCATTACTTGCTGATAAAGTTAATGAATAAGTTTTATCTGGCTTTGTAATGGCTCCTATCTCAGTTAATACATTTGCACAAGTAAGATTACTATTATCTCTTTCTACTACTTCGTCTACTGTTAATTCTGATAATTCTTTAGAACCATTAGAAATGTATTTTATATATTTTTGATCATCCCAAATAATTAATTTATTTGTTTTTCCTTTACTATCTAATTCAATATAATAATACTTCTTTTCTCCTGTCATCTCTAATGGATTTTTTTCATCAGTTTTACTTTTACAGTAAACTGTTTCTTTTGATCCTTCAGTTATACTTCCTGTTAAAAACTTCTTTTCTGATGTTGATGCGACTGTTTGTGCTTCTGTTAAGAAGACTTGTTTTTTTGCATTATTATACATACTTATTACGCTAGGTAATGCTATTATTACTAATATCGCTAAAATTGCTATTACTGCTAATAACTCTACTAATGTAAAACCTTTTTTATTTTTCATTTTCTATTCTCCTATCATTTAGTAGTATAGCATTTATATTATTTTAAATCAAACAAAAAAGTATCAAGTTGATACTTTATTTTGTTAAAGATACTACAGAGGTAGAAGATGCGACTTTTAGTAATTCTTCGTTCGATAGATTATCACCTATTATGTAATAGTCTTTTCCATTCATTGACCAATTTAATGATGAATCTGACAATGTTCCGAGTACATTTTCATAGAATACTAACTCTCCTGATACACTTGTTACCTCGAAATCTTTTGGTGCTTTACTAGCTTCTTCTATTAATATAAATGATTTATCTCCTGTAAATGTTAATATTACTCTTTCAGAATCATTAGATTTTACTGTTTCTTCACTTTTAAATTTTGTTCCAGTTGGTAAATACATTGGATAAACAATCTCATCAATCTTGCTTACATCTTTGCAACATTCTTCTGATGCATTACTTTCTACATCAAAGTATTCTTCTTTAAAATCTGGTTTAAAGTCTATTTTAGATATTTTAAATGTTATGTTTGCTACTCCATCTTTATTAAATACGTTTACTTCTTCTGGAGACATTTCTTTGTTAAAAACTATTTTTTGACTAATTAATGAACTGTTATTTGGATAGTTAACTGATGATGATAAGATATATTTATCTTCTTTTTCTTCTAAAATTACATTTGAGTCGTTTTCTAAGTCTTTTAAAAGCGATGATAAGATGTATGCTTGACTACTGTTGTATGGCCATTCACTTTGAAATTTGAAACTTTTATTAAGTGCTGGTGTTACTACATACACTCCACTTTTATTTTTTAATATTATTTGTTCATGTTCATTATCTTTATTAACTAATGATGCTTTATAGTAGTCTCCTTCCATATAGTCAACTTTTACATCATAGTGATATAATTCTTCATTACTTACAATATCCATTTGACCTGTTAGTGAATATTTTGTATTATCATCTAAAAGTTTTTTATATTCATTTATAGCTTTTTTAGAATCCATTTTATTACAGCCTGCTAAAAACAAGCATGATACTAGTAACAATATTACTTTTTTTATATAAATTCCCCCTTCACACTAAATTATATTTTTGTTTGTATTTTATATGAATAGAAAATTATTATTTGTTAATAATAATAGTGTGTAAGGAGGAAAGATGAATACGCTTTATAAAGTTGCACTTACATTTACTATAATAGGTGCTATTAACTGGGGTATGGTAGGAATATTCAATGTTAACTTAGTATCTCTTCTATTTGGAGTAGACTCTATGTTAACAAATCTTGTATATGCCATTGTTGGTATATGTGGACTTATATCAACTGGTATATTATTAAAACCACTAGATGAAAAAATCAAATAGTGGTTTTTTTATAAAATAAAAAGTAGTATTTCTACTACTTTATTTATTATAATCCTAGAGAAGCTTTATCAACTTTTAGTCCAGGACTCATAGTTGTTGAAACACTAATGTTTTTAACAAAAGTACCTTTAACAGCTGTAGGTTTATTTTTAACTATTTCATTAACGATAGCTCTTAAATTTTCTTCAAGTTTTTCTTCGCTAAATGATAGTTTTCCAATTGACATATGAACGTTTCCATAAGAATCATTCTTATATTCAACCATACCTTTTTTAATGTTGCTGATAGCATCTTTAACATTAGTAGTAACTGTTCCAAGTTTTGGGTTTGGCATTAATCCTTTAGGACCTAAAACTTTACCAAGTTTACCTAATAATGGCATCATTTCTGGAGTAGCTACGATTGTATCGAAATCGAACCAATTTTCTTTTTCGATTTTTTCGATCATATCTTCAGCTCCACAATAATCAGCTTCGCCAGCTTCAGCAGCTTTAGTCTTAGTAACAACTAAAACTCTTTTAGTCTTTCCAGTTCCGTTTGGAAGAACAAAGCTTCCTCTAATATTTTGATCAGTTTTCTTAGCATCAATATTTAATTTTAATACTAAATCTACTGATTCATCAAATTTTCTAGGTTTAAGACTTTTTAGTACTTTTATCGCTTCAGTAACATCATAGCTTTTGTTTTTTTCTACGTTACCTAATGCTTCCACATACATTTTACTATGTTTTTTCATAAACTTAACCTCCTTATGTGGTAATTGGATTATCTATATTTCTCACGAATAATATTTCTTTAATTATTCTTCGCTTGCTTTTTCTTCGTCTTCTTTAGATTGTTCTGTTGATTCTACTTCAACACTAGCACCTTCAGCCATAGCTTTAGCGCTTTCTTCCATTTCTTCTAGAGCTTCTTCTAATTTAGCAGCTTGAGCTTCAGCTTCGGCAGCTTCTTTAGCATGTTCAGCTAATTCTGAATCATTAAGTCCTTTAATTGCAACACCCATATTTCTTGCAGTTCCAGCAACTGTATTAATAGCAGCAGCTTGATCATATGCATTTAAATCTGGCATTTTAATTTCAGCTATTTTAACGATATCATCTTTAGAAATAGTTGCAACAATGTTATTAGCACCTTTTGTACTACCTTTTTCAATTCCAGCTGCTTTCTTAATTAATGATGCAGTTGGTGGAGTTTTTAATACGAAGTCAAATGTTCTATCATCATAAATAGAAACTTCAACTGGTATGATATCTCCCATTTTTTCTCTTGTTGCTTCATTGTACTTAGTACAGAATTCTTGTAGATTAATTCCTGTAGGTCCAAGTCCAGTACCGATTGGTGGAGCTGGTGTAGCTTTACCTGCTGGAATTTGTAATTTAATTTTCTTTACAACATTCTTTGCCACGAAAAACACCTCCTATATATTTTAGTTATTTTTTTTCGCGAGTGGTTCCGCGATAATCCTTTAATCTCCCACTTCTAATTTATATCACCCGATATAAATCGACTACTTGATAATAGCATAAAAGTTGCATAAAATCAAGGAAAATAAGCATAATATTAATGATTATTATGAAAAAAATTAAAATTATTGGCG
>CAVIUL010000083.1:0-8425 GCA_963645885.1 bacterium
TTTTTTGTTTACACTTTTTTTTAATATTTTTGATAATATGGTAAAAATAGCATAATTTTGTTATAATTATATTGGAATATGCTATAAAATAGTGTGTTTTAAAGTATAATTTAATTTTTATAACAATATATAAAATAAAAGGAAAAAATTGTATTTTGACAATTATTATCTAAATATTATAATAAGTTATTGGAGGTAAGAATGCAACTAATAGAATTAAAGAATGTTTATAAAAGATATCCTAATGGTGTAACAGCATTATGTGATGTTAATTTAGAGATATCAAAGGGTGAGTTTGTCTTTGTTATTGGTAGTTCTGGTAGTGGAAAAAGTACATTAATCAAATTACTATATAGACAAGAAAAACCTACTCGTGGTGAAGTTTATGTAGGTGGTGTTAATGTTTCTAAACTTAGAAATGGTAAAGTATATAAACTTAGACGTAAACTTGGTATAGTTTTTCAAGACTATAAATTGTTACCTAAATTGACTGTATATGAAAATGTAGCTTTTGCTTTAGAAGTTTATGGCCTTAAAGAAAGTGAAGTTAGAAAAAGAACTATTAAAGCAATTGAACAAGTTGGTCTTAAAGATAAATTAAGAAGTTATCCTGATGAACTTTCAGGTGGTGAACAACAAAGAGTATCAATAGCAAGAGCAATAGTAAACGAACCAAAAGTATTAATATGCGATGAACCTACTGGTAACTTAGATCCAGATACTTCTATGGAAGTAATGAAAGTTATAGATGGAATTAATCAAGATTTAGGAACAACTATTATAATGGCTACTCACGATAAAGAAATAGTAAATAGAATGAAAAAGAGAGTAATAGTTATAGAAAAAGGACTAGTAGCAAAAGATAGTCAGAAAGGAAAATATAAGAGTGAAGGCATTTAGAATATTAAAAAGTAATATACAAGAGTCATTTAAAGGTGTATTTCGTAATTTCTCTTTATCACTTGCTAGTATCTCTTGTATAACAATAACATTAATACTTGTAGGATTTAGTATATTATTATCATATAATGTTAATAATTTTACTAAACAAATAGAAAAAGATATGACTATAGTAGTATTCTTAGATAGAAAAACTACTGAAACAGAAGCAGAAGCTATAAAGACAAAAATACAAAATACTGAAAATGTAACTGAAGTAAAGTTTAATTCTAAAGAGTCTGTTAGAAAAGAAATGCAATCAGAATCAGATGTATTTGATAGTATAATGTCACAATATACACCTGAAACAAATCCTTTACAAGATACATTCTTAGTAAAAGTAAATGATTTAACAACAATTGGTGATACTGCAGATGAAATAAAAAGTATAGATAAAGTTGATATAGTTAAATATGGAGAAGGTTCTGTTGAAGAACTTGTAAAAATATTTGCTATAGTTAAGAAGATTACATATGTTGTAGTAGTTGCTTTAATAGTTGTTACTGCATTACTAATTAGTAATACTATTAAAATAACTATACAATCTAGAAGAAGAGAAATAGAAATAAGAAGATTAGTAGGAGCAAGTAATGCATTTATTAGACAACCATTCTTCTTTGAAGGAATTATACTTGGTTGTTTAGGTTCAATACTACCAATTGCGGTATGTTGTTATGGTTACTACTATATATATAATAAACTTGGTGGTCAATTATTTACAGCTATTATAAAGCTTGTTAAACCAGCTCAAGTTATATATTTAGTATTAGTAGTTTTACTTGCTGTTGGAGTACTTGTTGGGGCGTTCGGAAGCTATAGAGCAGTAAGGAAATATTTGAAGATATGATGAAAAAAATAACTAAAACATTTCTAATTGTTTTAAGTGTATTTTTACTTATTGATAATGTAGATGCTAAATCATTAAAATCACTTAAAGATCAACTTGCTAAAGATGAAGCCAATATGGCTGCATTAATAAAAAAAGAAAAAGAAACACAAAAGAAAATAGATGCTGCTAATAAAGAAACATCTGCTTTAAATGATGATATAGTAAAGTTTCAAAAACAAATAGAAGAATCAGAAGCAAAAATTGATGAACTAGATGAAAGTATTGCATCTAAAAAGCAAGAAATAGATTCATTATTATCATTTTTACAAATATCTAATGGTGAAAATGTATATTTAGAATATGTATTTCAAGCTACATCATTTACTGACTTTATATATAGAAGTTCAGTAGTAGAACAATTAAGTAAATATAACGATGATTTAATTGATGAAATGCATAGTATGATTGAAGAAAATAAAAAGCTTCAAGAACAATTAAATAAACAAATAAAAGAATCTGAAAATTCTATTGATAAACTAGAAGCTACTTTAAAGAAGTATGACTTAGATATGAATGATATAGATGATGAACAACAAACTGTTCAAGATAAAATTAAAGCTAGAAAAATAGAAATTCAAGGTTTTGAAGCTACATATAAAAAGAATAATTGTAAAGAAGATATGGATGTAGAAGATTGTTTAGGTGTTCCATATGCGGATGGGTTTACAAGACCTTTAAATCAAGGAAGACCAACTAGTGAGTTTGGTAAACGTTATCACCCAACTAAACATTATTGGTCAAGTCATAATGCGATTGATATAGGTGGTAATCCAACTGGTACTAAAGTTTATGCATCAGCTGCAGGACGTGTAACTAGTATAGTTCGTAAAGCATCATGTGGTGGAAATATGGTTTATATTCAACATACAATTAAAGGTGTTAAATATAGAACAGTTTATATGCATTTACATTCAATAAACGTTAAAGTAGGAGATATAGTTACAATAACAAGCGTTATAGGAACAGTTGGTGGTGGTGAAAGCTATGATAGCTGTTCTACAGGAGCACACCTTCACTTTGGTATAATGAAAGGATGGAGTGGTTATACTTATTATAATCCTCGTAACTACGTAAAATTTCCAAAATTAGGAGTTAGATTTACTACAAGATTCTATTAAAATAAATAAAATATCTATGATTTCATAGATATTTTTGTTTTGAAGTGTTTATTGAAGAATTTTATAGTTTCTGTTATAATATGCAATCAAAAGAAGGAGTACTATGGAAAATAATTTTCAACATATGTTTGAAATTGCTTGGGCAGAAATGCCTTTAAGCTTTGATGAACTTAAAAACATACCATACAGTCATAGAACAAGGCCATATTTGTTGTGTATGGATATGGGTAAATATTATTATGCATTTCCTTGCACTTCTAAAGTTTTTTCTAATAAAGATAGATATGAAAATGGAAGAGTTATTATCAATAATCGTAAATCTTTAGTTAGAATTGAAAGAGTTTATGTTTTACCCAAAACTAATTTGGTGAGTAGACCAATGTCAATATCACAAATATATTCAAACGAAATAATTAAAAAGATTAATGCTTGTATGAAATATAGTGATTATCCAGAAGATTTTAAAGAATATTTTAGAAATACAAAATATTACCTAGAAGAGAATGATATTATAGAACTAGATGGTTTATTATATTTGATAATAAATAGTAAAGATGGTATTTTACATACACATAGAGTTTATACATATCCTGTGAATGGAAGTGTTTTAGTTTTAATAGATGGTTCTAAATACTATGTTGATATAACAAATATTTATAAGCTTACTGAAGATGATTCTTTATGTTATTATCGTACTAGAATAAATAGTTATTATTTTGGTAATATCAAAGACTTTTTATTAAGAGAACCTGTTATTAAAAATCAAAAAGATTATTCTAATATTTGTAATTTAGATTCTGGTATGGTTATAGATACATTTATTGGAAAACAAGCTGTTAGAATGATTGTTCTTGAAAATAATGGAAGCGAATTAAAAGTATTATTAGGTAGAGATGATTTAAGATATAATGAGTATCAATTAGCGTATATATCAAGTGACAGTATTTCTTCGTATACTATATTTAGTACATTATCTGACGAAAGAATTACTAAATTTAGAGATGAATATATTGGAAAAGAATTTAATAAAAAGAAAAATAATTAATAATTATGATATAATTTAGGCAGGTGATGAGTATGTCATTTACAAGTAATATTAAAAATGAAATATCAAGTATACAATATGGTGAATCAGAAAACTTTGCTGAACTATCTGCGATACTTAATATTGGTGGTAAAATATTTGATGATAAATTTGAAGTATATACAGAAAATATTAGTGTAGCTCGTAGAATATATACATTAATTAAAGAAACATATCATGTGGATATAGAAATGGATAATAGTGGTGTTAATTCACTTAGAAAAAATAAATTAGTTTTATTAACTGTTCATGAGAAAGTTGATTTAATACTTAGTGATTTATCAATAGTTTTAGATGGTAAAAGATTATATGTACCACATAACTATTTAGTAGATGAACTTAAAGATAAACAAGCATATTTACGTGGTGTATTTATGATATGTGGAAGTATAAATGATCCTAAAACAAGTAGATATCATGCTGAATTTGTAATATCAAGTGAAGAAACAGCTAAGTTTGTTAATTCTTTATTAAATGAAATGCACTTTAATAGTAAAGTTATTAAACGTGATAAAAATTATATGGTATATATAAAAGAAAGTGAAAAAATAAGTGATTTTATTAAAATGCTTAATGCTACTAATTCATTATTCTATTATGAAGATATTAGAATTTATAGAGATCATAAAAATATGACGAATAGACTTAATAATTGTGAACAAGCTAACGTTGATAAAATAATAGCCTCATCTAATGAACAATTGGAATTAATAAGAAAACTTAGAGAAACTAGAGATTTTGATTTATTAGATGAAAGAATTAAAGATATTTGTATATACAAAGAAAAATACCCTGAAAGTTCTATGGCTGAACTTGCAGAGATAATTAGTAGTGAGACAGAGAGACCTATAACTAAAAGTTGTATAAATCATAGATTTAGAAAAATTAAAGAAATGCTTAAATAATCTTATCTATTAGGCCATAATTAAGAGCTTCGTTAGAAGACATATAATAATCTCTTTCAACATCTTTTTTGATTTTTGAAAGAGGTTTTTTTGTGTTCTTTGAGAGAATAGTATTAATCTTTTCTTTTAATTTTATTATTCTTTCAGCAACTATTTGTATTTCAGTTGCTTGACCTTGTGCCCCACCTAGTGGTTGATGAATCATTATTTCAGTATTCTTTAATGCACATCTTTTATTACCACTTGAAAGCA
This sequence comes from bacterium, assembly GCA_963645885.1. Taxonomy (GTDB): domain Bacteria; phylum Bacillota_I; class Bacilli_A; order RF39; family UBA660; genus CAG-1000. Next base: position 5,188 of record CAVIUL010000083.1, read on the forward strand.
AGAATGCAGCCATTGAAGCACACATACCTATACCTATTGTTACAACATTACTTTTAATATAATTCATAGTATCGTATATAGCAAAACCGGCGGTTATTGAACCACCTGGAGAATTTATATATAAATAAATATCATTATTATTAATCGAATCTAAATATAATAATTCACTTACTATAGCGTTTGCTGTTAAATCAGTAATTTCTCCTTCTAAAAAAATAATTCTATCAGTTAAGAGCTTAGAATAAATATTATATGCTCTTTCGTATCCTTCATTTCTTTCTATAATATATGGTGTATGCATTATTCCTCCTAGTAATATTTTAGTAAAGTAAAGTCATATTTATTCACAAATTATTAAAATTTTGATATTATATAATTATCAATAATAGTAAAGGTGTTGATAATATGAAAAATGATATTAAATTAATATTTGAAGATGGACAGGAAATGCTTCTTAATAGAGGTGTTACTGTTAGAGAAGTTTTAAAGCTTTTAGGGAATGATCAAATAATTGCTTTAAGAGTAAATGGTAATGCTCAAAATGCTGATTATGAGATTATGGAAGATGCATATATTAACTTTATAACTATTACAGATAGAACCGGTAGAAAAATATACACAAAAGGATTACAATATGTGTATATAATGGCTATTAAAGAGTTATATGAAGATAAAGCAACTGTAAATATTAAACATTCAATTGACAAATCTATATATACTGAAATATATATGAAAAGACAAGTTGATAGAACTGTGGTAAATGAGATAAAGAAACAAATGAAAAAAATAATTAATCAAGATTTGCCATTTAAGAATGTTAGTGTTTCTCGTAAAGATGCATATGATTATTGTAATAGTTTAGGTGAAAAAGAAAAATGTTTAAATTATACATATATGACTAATGATTCAGTTACATTATATGAACTTGGAGATATGTATGATTACTTCTATTACATTATGCCAGCATCTACTGGAATACTTAAAAGATTTGATTTAACTTATGTATCACCTAATGGAGTAGTACTTAGTTTCCCAATTAATAATGTTGTTCCTAAGTATAATCATTTGCCTTTAGTTTTAGATGCATTTAAAAGTTATGAAAAGAAATTATCAGATTTAGGAGTTAGATACGCAGGTGAACTTAATAAAATAGTATGTAAAGGTGAAATAGCTGATTTCATTCAAACAAATGAAATATTATATGATGAAAATATGCAAAATATTGCTCAAAGAGTAGTTGACAATAGAGCAATCAAAGCCATATTTATATCAGGACCTTCATCAAGTGGTAAAACAACGACTTCTAAGAAACTAGCTTTATATTTAAGAAGTAAAGGAATAGATAGTTTAGTATTATCAACGGATGATTACTTTGTAGAAAGAGTTGATAGTCCAAGAAAAGCTGATGGAAGCTATGAATATGAATGTTTAGAAGCTATCGATACTAAATTATTTAATATGCAAGTTAAGAGTTTACTTGCTGGTAAGGATGTAGTAATTCCAACGTATAATTTTATTACTGGTGAGAAAGAATATAAGAGAAAACCTACAACTTTAAAAGAAAATCAAATATTAATAGTTGAAGGACTACACGCTATTAATGAAAAAATGAGTTCTTCAATAGAAAAGAAAAATAAATTAAAAATATATATTAGTCCATTTACTCCAGTTGGATTAGATAGACATAATCATATATCAACAACAGATTTAAGACTTTTAAGACGTATGGTTAGAGATTATAAAACTCGTGGTTATTCTGCTCAACATACACTTGATAGTTGGATAGGTATGAGAGAAAGTGAAGAAACTTATGTTTATCCATATCAAAAAGAAGCAGATGTTATATTAAATACATCACTTGCTTATGAAATTGGTGTTCTTAGAACTTATGCTGAGCCATTACTATATTCAATTAGTAAGACTTCAACTAATTATGAAGAAGCCATAAGAATATTAAATTTCTTAAAATGTTTTATTAGTATACCTAGTGAATATGTACCTTATACTAGTGTACTTAGAGAATTTATTGGAAATAGTTATTTTGAATAGGAGATGAAATAAATGTTAAAAGTAGCAATTAATGGTTTTGGTAGAATAGGTAGAACAGCTTTAAGATTATTAGAAGATGATAAGGATATAGAGGTAGTAGCAATTAATGATTTAACTGATCCAGTACAACTTGCATATCTATATAAATATGATTCAGTTCATAGAACTAATAAAAGTAAAATAAGTTTTGATGAAGATGAGTTATTTGTAAAGAATAGACGTATTAAAGTTTATGCTGAAAGTGACCCATCTAAACTTCCATGGAAGGAACTAGGAGTAGATGTAGTACTTGAATGTACTGGTGTATTTACTTCAGTAGAAAAGTGTCAAGCTCATATCGATGCTGGTGCTAAACATGTAATTATTAGTGCTCCTGCTAAAGATGAAGCAAAGACTATAGTATATGGAGTTAATCATGAAGAATTAACTCATGATGATGTTGTAATTAGTGCAGCTAGTTGTACTACTAACTGTCTTGCTCCTGTACTTAAACTTATAGATGATAAGCTTGGTATTAAAAAAGGATTTATGACAACAGTACATGCTATGACTAATGATCAAGAGACATTAGATATTCCACATAAAAAAGGTATTAAAGCTAGACGTGGAAGAGCTGCATCATTAAATATTATTCCAACTAGTACAGGTGCTGCTTCTCAAATAGGAAAAGTAATTCCTCATTTAAATGGTAAACTTGATGGTTTAGCATTTAGAGTACCTACTGGAGATGGTTCAGTAATCGATGTAACTCTTGAACTAGAAAAGAATACTACAGTTGAAAAAGTAAATAACTTATTTAAATCTAATCAAAGTGAAACATTAAAATATACTGAAGATCCAATTGTAAGTAGTGATATCATTGGAGAAGAAGTAGGAGCTACAGTAGATGGACTTCTTACTAATATAGTAGAAGAAAATGGAAAGCAATTATTGAAAGTGGTAGCTTGGTATGATAATGAAGTAGGTTATACTGCTCAAATGATTAGAACTATGAAATTATTTATGTAAAATATTATATAAAGACAAATAATTATTTGTCTCAGAGTGTTGACAAAGTTCAATACTCTTTTCTTTTGTAAAAAGATGTGATAAAATTAAATTGCGAGATAAAACTTTATCTTAACCAATAAAGTTCACTTATATCTCGTTTTTTTATTGTAAAAATGATATAATAAAAATGGTTAAGATA
>CAVIUL010000084.1:0-7992 GCA_963645885.1 bacterium
TCCCAACAAGTATTTAGACAGTAGTCGAATTTATCTACGACTAAGTTTTTAAAATGCATTGTTTCATATTTAGTTGTCATATTTATGCTCTTTTCTTGAGCTATTACTTATGACATTTTTTCTGTTGACATAATTTTATCTCCTTAAAACTGTTTATTGCTTTTTTATTTTACACTAATATTATAACATATATCATAATTAAAAATCACCCATTTCTATTTATTATTTTCTTTTTGTGCTTTTTTAGCTGCAAGATAATTATTTATATTAGAATACTTGTTAATTAGTTCCACATTTCTTTTTTCAGCCATTTTTAAAATTTCTTGAACTTTCATTTTTATTTCCTCCTGTGTTATTTTATTTTTTTCTATTATTTTCATTTCTTTAATCCTTTACATGTTTAGATAATAAGAAATCTCATAAGAGACTTCTTATTATGCTTTTACATAATCAATTGAATAACAATCCATATTTTCATTCTTAACCCATTTAGCAAGTTTACACTTATAAATATCACTAATGGTTTTTCTTCCCGTTAATAATGCAGCCATGTCATTATCTCTAACTACTAAGATTTGTCTGAAATGACCTCTTATCTTATCAAATTGTTCTAAAATAGGGGCTTCTAATATAAATACATAATGAGCATGCATCCCCTTTTTACGTTGTCTTCCAATTACTGTCCAGCCATCAAACTTCATACCTAAATACTTACTACCATAACTTGTGTTTCTTTTCATAGTTTATTTTTTCCTTTCCTTAACTATTTACACTAATATTATAACATATTTCTTTTAAAAAATCAACCATTTTTATTGAAATTTACTCTTCTCCTGTTAATATTGCAACAAACTCATCCAAATCAAGATCTTCTTCATCTTCTTCATCTTCAGCAGAATCTTCTTCATCTTCATCATCTTCGTTAATTCCTAATGTTTCAAATAACCATTCATAATCAAATCTTAAAATATCATTTAAGGTAGTTTCATCAATTCCATCAGGATATAATTCTTCAATAAGATTATCAAAAGCGTCTATTTTACCTTTACTGATAATAACTCTAAGTGTGTCTTCAGCGCCACACCAGCCTTCAAAACAATCTGCACTAATTTCTCTTGTAACTAACATAATTAAATAACCTCCTTTTGTTAATTTACACTAATATTATATCATATTTCATAATTAAAAATCACCCATTTTTATTTTCTTATTGAACTATGCTTAATGACTCTGGTATAAGGTGCAATTGCAGTTATCTTATATCTATCGTATCGAAGAGCATCGTCTGGATCATAATCTGGATTATCTTCTACTACAACTGCAAAGCCATTTCTTTCAATTTCTACCGCACCACATCTTTCTAATGATTCGGTTTCTTGTTCATTTAAAATTAAATTTTTCATAACTATATTTTCTCCTTTACTATTTTATGCTTATATTATAATACAATTTATTTAAAAAGTCAACCATTTTAATAAAAATTATTTACATAATCATAAATTTTATCTTCAGCTTCTGTTAAATCTTTTTCATATACAAAATCATTATCATTATATAAATCATCTAAAAGACTATACATATAATTTTCTACTTCATCCTTATCATCGATATCCTTTAAATTATTTACTACATCTAAAAGATATTGCTCTGCTGCCCAATACTCTACTGAGTTGTCATCTGCGATCATTTCATAATCTAAATCTAATACATTATGATCAGCGACATTATCAATCATGTCCTTAACACTCATTGTAGCTAATTTACTTTTTAAATCTTCTTCATCTTCAGCCTCTATTTCTAGATCTCTAATCCAAACATCCGCAACAAAATCACATTTAAATTTTTTCATATTTTATATTTGCCTTTCTGTAAAAATTTATTTTACACCAATATTATACTACATTATAAATAAAAAGTCACCCATTTATAATAAAAAAAAAATAACTATAATTTCTTATAGTTATTTTCTAATTTTATTTTTTATAACCTATTACGCCTTCTTTAATTAATTGTAAGATAGGTAAAATATAAGTTAACATAGGATTATCAGCTGCTAAAGCCTTTACTGTAGTTGTAGCATAAAAGCCATCTACATTTAAAGAGTCTTTATCTAGAGATGCTACTTCCCAATTCAACAACTCATTATAAGTAACTGGGTCTTCTTCTTTTAGTTTATCAAAAGCTTTTTTATTAATTTTAACATAGCCGCCAATACCTCATTGGGTAGGTTTTGCAGATATAATAACATCATCTGGATGACCTAATGGTGCTTCATCAAATATTTCTTCAATGATACCTTTTTGTGTTGGATACTTCTCTGCGTAAGTGATATGAACTTCTCCAGTGTTATCATGTAAGAAGTTAAGGGCTGCGTCTGACAAATCTGCTGTAACAACGGTATATTTATTTAATGTTTTTATTAATATGTCAGCAGGATCTTCCTTTTTTAAATTTCTCTTTTTTTCCAAATCTATCTTCTTTATTTTTTTAAGTCAGGCAGGATCTTTACTAACATGTCCTTCTTCTTTTTCTTTTATACGTATAGCATCTCAACAGATTTTTTCTATAGCTTTTAAATCATCTCAGTATCCTCTTAGACGATCATTTATTATTCCTTTAGGGTCTTTTACTGATCTATACTCACCTCTTATTTTTACTCCGTTTTTAACAGCAGTCTTTACTTTCTCTTCTCATGCTACTACTTCACGAAGAAACTCTGATTTTATATCAGAAGCAGTATCAAATCCTTTTAAAAGATCTTCAGCAGTTATATCGGTAGTTGCGTCTAATCAATAGCCAAGCTCTTTATAATCACTTTCATACATATCTAGATCTTCTGTGATAGGTCTAGGTAAATTTATTTTTTTCATTAATTTATACTCCTCAAAATCAGAAATGGTTTGTTATTATTTCTTTTCCAAGACAAAGATTCTTTTCTCTATGTCTTCTACTTTATCTTCTAACCAATCTACACGATCATTTGTATCAGTTGCTTTTTCTTTTAGATACTCAATATCTTTTTGAACTTCACACACACGTACATTTAACTCAGATAATTTTTCATTAGTGCTCTCAGTCATAGTACTGATTGCTTTAACATTGTCTTTAGAATATTTTAACATTGTGAATATCAATGATAGCACTCCTGCTACCATTGATACTACTGCTACTCAAGTAATTGCCATAAATTTTATTTTGCTCCTTCTACTTCTTTATCATCGTCAACCACTTTAGGTTGTAAATTAATTTGATCCTTTACAGTATTTAATATTGCTTCTAGGTGTGATGAATCAATTAATCCAGCTTCTAAATATTTAGCACGATTAGTTTCAAATTCACAATCAGCAGCACATTTAATAAATTCACCAGCTGTCATATTTTTATCATTAAATTCTTTCAACCAGTGATTTAATATTTCTAATTTCTTTTCATCAGTTAAATCAAAAATTTCTTTGTTAGGAGTATTATTAATAAATTTAAATTCAAACACCTCTTCAGATAAATTGTTTGTTACTTTATAATCTAATAGACCAAGAGCTTTTTGAATTTCCTCTGGCTGCTCAACAGACTCTAATAATTTATTGTTCTTTGGTGTTAATGTGAAAGTTACTTTTCTATCCTTAGCCTTATCTGCACTTAAGATACCTTCTAAGGTAATAACACCATTGCTATCAACAGAACCATTAATAGTCTTATAAGCGGCTGTCTTATTGTCTGCCTTTAGATACTCACTAATGTCTCTATCAAATGAATCAGTATCTACTTCTAATGACTCATAGCGACTATAATCATAATCTCAAGGTCCATCAGGTGGTTCATAATCATAATCATCAGGATCAGGTCCATCATCAGAATTTTCAATTTCTTCGCCAGCTTCATCAGCAGCTTCGTTTCTATAATATTCTCTTATGTAATCCATAAATGATTTTTGAGCTTGTTCATCATTAATAAGACTTTCTATGTCAGATACTTTTATTTTTTTATCTTTAAAATATTCTCTTGCTCATTCTATGAAAGGATCAGACATATCATCATATATTTCATAATCATAATCACCTACATAATAAGCATCAGCACCGTCATCATAATTATATATATCAACTTCTGGATTTCCTGTAGGTCTTCAACCATGTCCGACAATTGCTTCTAAATCATCATAGTGGATTGTGTCTGGGAAATTTCATTGATCCATAAAATATGAAATATCGTCATCAATATCTAAATTAAGTTCTTTCTTTAGATAGATGTCTGTCCTTAAATAATATCAACAAGTAAACTCACTTCAATATTTCTCAGAATAAATAATATCGCCATCAAAATCAGGTATGCCGTTTGGATAACAGTCCTTTAAGAAATCTTTTTCGGCATTAAGTATATCTTGAACATCTACACCAAACTCCTTACTAAGAGCTTCATAAGCAGCAGCTGTTTCTTGACTTAAAGATTCTTTTATTTCTTCTTTATTTTCCTCAGCCCCTAAAGCATCTTTGATTTTTGTATCAGCTGCCTTTTTATCTTCTTCTTCAAAAGTCTTTTCTAATCTGGCTTCTAATGAATCTTCAGACACACCTTCTACTAAATCAAATCTGTAGCCTGGCTTTTGAGACCTTTTAACAAAAAATGGTTTATTATTATTTTTAAGCTCTTCTATAGCCTCTGACAATTCTTTTCTATGTTCAAAAGACCTAACATTTCTACTACACTCACACTCAGTGACTGGTTTATGACAAGTTTCACAAACATCAAGTTCTTCATTTGTCTTACCAAGAACCTTTACACATGCATCATAGATACATTGTTCAGCTTCATCTGCAGGTGGGTAAGCATCAAAGTCAAAGTCATCATAGACATCTTGGGCGTTAACTTCACCATTTAAAATGTCTTGTGCATAGCCTTTTGCATTATCTAAATATTCCTTTTCCTTAATGTCATTATCAAGGTCTTCATTAAGGTCTTTTGATAAATCATTTAATAAATTTTGTAGTTTGTCTAAAGCACTTTCACAAGTGATTCTTCTAGTGTCTTTTGGATTATTAAATCTTCTTCTATCAAAACTATCTAATGCACCTGCTTGTACCTTGTTTCTAAAGAAAGGTGTTTGAACTTTTTGTCTGATAGACTCTGCGCTGTACTCAGGACTACTTAGTATAGCAAGAACATTTCGAGGGTTTATGTGTAGATCAGCAAAAGCACTATATTTTGTAGCTCTTTCCAAACTATTATTATCATCTAGTTCATCTACATCTTTATATCCAGTAGCTACTTCTAAATCAGAAATAATGTCTTGAGCTATTGCCTCTTGTGGAACGTTGATATTATAAATGTCTAAAACTGCGTCGTGGAAATCATCGGCAATCCTATCTATTAAATTCATGCATGCAACAAACTCATCGTCCTCGGCAACAGGCTCAGCATCAACAACTTCTGTAGCAGGTTCATCAACAACAACTTTTGCAGCAGGTACAGGACTAAGACTATGTTCTAAATCTTCATCTATGTCTTTATATCCACCAAGAATTAAATCTTCATACTCTTCTAGACTACACTCTTCTCAAGTCTTACCACCATCTACAGAACACTCAGTTTGACCATCTTCTCTAGTTCTGACTTTCTTAGCATCATTAGATTGTTCATCTAGTTCGGCTTCTAAGACATCACCAATTTCCTTAAGGTTCTTACAACCATTAGCTTCACCAAAAGCTTGAAGTTCTTTCATTGAGTCACCAAGACCATATCTTCTAGCTAAGTCAACAACTCTATCTAGTTCTTTTTTAGTAAAGCCACTTTCTTTTAGTTCTTGATTTTCTTTTAAAGCTTTGTCTAATTTATATTCAGCAGAGTCTTCAAATTTGAAATCATAGAATCTATTTCTAAAGTCTTTTTCACAAGCCTTACCTTGACAGTACTTTTCATAGACATCCTCAAGTTCATAAGCATTGTCTAAATCATCTTTTAGTCAGTACTCCTCAGAGCCATATCTTTCAGCTTTATAAGGTCTTAGATTATTGCACTCACAGATTTTTTCAAATAAAGATTTATTTAAATCTTCATCAATTGGAAAATCATCTTCTGCATCGACTTCTGCTTCTTCAGGGTCAGAACCCTCTTCTTCTTGGTCTTCTTCTGAAGCAGATGTGATATTTAAGATTTCAGGCTTTTCAATTGAAGCTACAAAATAACCTTCAGCTACTTCACTACAGTCTTCTATATTACCACTGACGATTTCTTCTGTAGTGTTTATATCAACTAAAGAAATTTTGTCTGTTTCATGATTATTAAAATAACTTAATAACAAATCAGCAGATGTTTCATGTGGTTCATTAGTGACATTAATTACTAAATAACTATCATCTGTGTTGAAACCACCTAACAATTGTTCTGTGTTGGTACTACTGTTAATTTCTTCACCATCAATAAAGATATTATTAAGAGCTTCTTCATCAGCCTCTTCTTCAAAAGTGATTAGATTTAATAAATCATTAATTGTTAATTCTTCTTTAGTTTCAACGTCTTCTGGGTTGACCTCTTCTCTAATACGATTGTTAATAGGTTCTAAGCCTAAAATCTTATCTCATTTATGTGCGTACTCTACAGCATCTGCAGGAGCTTCAAATAAATCATCTTCATGGTAAGCCTTATAGATATCAATAAAAGCTTCTTTTAATTCATTGAAGGAATCATCATCACCAAAGTCTTCTTCACATTGAGACTTAGTTTCGCCATCAGGTCAATAATAAATCCAAGCGCCATAATAAGCCTCTTCATCATTCATGTGCACAATTACTTTATTCATCATCCAAGCCTCTTCAGCATTTTTATTTGCTAAAGGTTCTCTATAGAAATACTCACTGACTTCTTCTGTATCCTCTTCAAATGCAGCAGGAACATATTCTTCACCTAAATTACTTTTACTTTCATTAAGTTCTTTAAGTTCTTTTTTAGCTTTTTGTTCTTTTAAAAATTTAAAATATTTCTTTGCTCTTTGGACATTTCTATCTAGTTGCTCTTCATCCTCTGGTTCTTCTTCTGGTTCTTCTTCACCAAATAAAGTTAATCCATCATTATCAAAAGCAGCTTCATCATCTTTAAAGTCATTTGGTAGTTCTGGTTCATTTGGTAGTTCTGGTTCTTCTTCAGCAGCAGGAGTTTCATCATCATCTTCTTCTTCAGGTTCTAAAATGAAATCCTCATCATCTGAAATTTCTTCATCTTGTTCAGGAACTTCATTATCAACTTTTCCGACTTGACCTATTAATGTGTATCCTTGACCTGAGTCTTTACAGCTAGGACACTCAGATTCGATATTATAAGTTTCAGGATCTTCTTCGTCTTTGACTAAATCCTCTGAGTTAATAAATCTGTTTGCATGGCACTTGTTACAATTTAAAATTACTTGACCTATATAATCTTCATTATTTTGAAGATGATCAAGACTGTCTACATTAGCATCAATTACTTCAATTTCAGTTGGTTCTTCATTGATATAATCAATTGCATCAGAAATTTCTTGCTTATCATTTTTTTGCAAGCTGATAGATTTAGATTCTTTTATTGGTTCTTTAATCATGTTTGATACATCAACATTATCTGCATCTCTTAAAGAAATAAAAGCATCTAGAATAGTTTCAATTCTTTCACTCATATTAAATTATCAATCTCCTTTATTTAAATATTTTCTACCTTTTTCTTTTGTAGGGCAGGTTAGGTATAACTGCTTTAATAAAGTTTAATTGAGTTTGAATTTCTTTATTATCTATAATATTTTAGCAGAAACAATAAATAATTATTTATTTAAATATTTGTAGGCTGGCTGGTTAAATTAAAAAATGGTTTGTTATTATTTTTATCCCTCACTACAAAAAAAAATCTACTTATTAACAAGTAGACTTAGCCTTAAGCCATTTATCATTTAACAAATTTTAATTTTATCATTTTAAATTTTCTTTAGCAATAAGTGGCTTTAGACACTTATTGAACCCTTTAGGGTTTATC
>CAVIUL010000085.1:0-7882 GCA_963645885.1 bacterium
AGAGGATAAGAACTAAAGAAATTTAGTTTTTTCTTTTGGAAAAATTTAATATTTGACAAATTTAAAAAAATAATATATACTTTACTCATTAAGCGAAGACGAAATAATAGTATTTATAAAGATTATTTATAGAAAGTTAGTGTTTGATGGAAACTAATAGATCTTTAATAAAGAAATTACATATTTTTGAGTTTAAAGGTGATGCTTTATAATCTTTAAGATAGTTTAACTATGAAATAAGGTGGTACCACGGAGAGATTCGTCCTTTAATTGGTACCTTTTTTATTGGAGGAAAAAAGTATGAGAAAATTTGAGAAAATAAGTTTTGAACAATTTAAAAAAGATATCAAAGATGATAAAGAACTATATGAAAATTATTTATTGCCAGTAAGAAGTACTAAAAGAAGTGCTGGATATGATATTAGAAGTTTAGAAGAATATACTTTAAAACCTGGAGAATCTAAAGCATTCACTACTGGACTTAAAGTATCAATGAACGAAGATGAAGTATTATATCTATATAGTAGAAGTAGTATGGGATATAAATATGATGTTTCACTTTCAAATAGTGTAGGTGTTATAGATAGTGATTTCTATAATAATAAAGATAATGAAGGACATTTCAGAGTTAAACTAATTAATCATGGAGATAAAGATTTTGAAGTTAAAGTCGGAGACAGAATAGCTCAAGGTGTATTCATGAAATACTTAGTCGTTGATGATGAAGAAGAAATAATAAATGAAAGAGAAGGTGGACTAGGTTCCACAAATAAGGAGGGAAAATAATATGACATTTTTTGAAGAATTAGAATGGAGAGGCGTAGTAAAAGATATAAGTAGTCCTGATTTAAAGGATAAACTAAATAATGAGAGTATGACTTTCTACTTAGGAACAGACCCAACAGCAGACTCATTACATATTGGACATTACGCATCATTCGTAACAGCTAAACGTTTAGCACAACATGGACATCATCCAATTATATTAGTAGGTGGAGCTACAGGATTAATCGGAGATCCAAGACCAACTGCTGAAAGAGAAATAATTTCAAAAGAAACAGTAGAAAAAAATATTGAAGGATTAAAACGTCAAGTAACTAAATTACTAGATGGTAAAGCAGAAGTAGTAAATAACTACGATTGGACTAAAGACGTAACATTCTTAGATTTCTTAAGAGATATAGGAAAATATATTAATGTAAATTACATGCTTAATAAAGATATTATTGCAAGAAGACTAGATACTGGTATTACATATGCAGAATTCTCATACACATTACTTCAAGGATTTGACTTCCTACACTTATTTAATAATAAAAATTGTACACTTCAAGCAGCAGGGTCAGATCAATGGGGTAATATTACTACAGGTATAGAATTAATTCGTAAAATTGAAGGAAAAGAAGCTTACGGATTTACAATGCCTTTAATTCTTGATAGTACAGGTAAAAAGTTTGGTAAAAGTGAAGGAAATGCTTTATGGCTTGATAAAGAAAAAACTAGTCCATATAAGATTTACCAATACTTAATTAACTCAGACGATTCTAAAGTAGTAGAATACTTAAAAGTATTTACATTTTTAAGCAAAGAAGAAATAGACAAACTAGAAAAAAGTGTTAGAAATGAACCTGAAAAGAGACTTGCTCAAAAAGCATTAGCATTCGAAGTAGTAAAAGACTTACATGGAGAAGAAGAAGCTATAAAAGCAAGAAATACTAGCGAAGAATTATTTACTAAAGGATACTCTGAAGAAGGTATGGAAGAAGTATTAATCGATATGGATGATGAAATTAATATTTTAGACTTATTAGTTAAATCAACTATAGCTCCATCAAAGAGTGAAGCAAGAAGACTAGTACAAGGAAATGGTATTAGTATCAATAATGAAAAAGAAACTAATGAATCAAGAGTATTTAAAAAAGAAGAAATCAAAGATTTAATAATCGGAAAAGGAAAGAAAACCCATATAAAAGTTAACTTAACTAAATAAGTTAACTTTTTATTTTGAAAATTACATAAATGATAATATAATATAAATGGAGGGTACATGAAGAAGGAATTATTAAAAGAAATTAGAGAAGAAGTATTAAATATAAAAAGGGCTAACGAAGAGAGAAATAAAAGAAGGAATAGAATTAGAGAATTAGAAAGTGATGAATCAGTAAAGGAATATATTAAACTAAGAGGAATCGACACACTAGCAGACTTTACAGAGTCAACTACTGATGAAAGAACTTTAGCTTCAGAAATATACTATAGATATATACATAGAATAGATAAGAAAGATACAAATGGAATATTTGTATATTTAGGTACATATAGAGAATCTTATGAATCTGATATCGTTCACTGTAATGGTGATATAAAAGTAGGATATAATAATCCAAATGCAGAATATAGATTATATCAAGATTTAGAACAACATAGTGTTATAACAGTTCCAATAAGAGATTGTGAAGAATTTGAAAAGAGTAATAAAGTTATATTTCCAAAAGGATATAATTTATGTAAGAGATATTATGAAATTCAAAAAGAATTTTTTACAGAGGCAATAACAAATAGCGAAGAAGAAGCTTGTAAATTAATATTAAGAAAAAATAACACTTTGTAAATTATAATTAAAACATAAAACTAAATAGTAAATAATATTCTTTTATGATATACTATTATATAGAAGGTAGTGATAAAAATGATATTTAAATATTCAAAAGAAAGACCTATGTATATTAATTTATTATTCTTTTTAGTGGCATTTCTTGGTATGTTTATAATGCCAAGTGAATTTGCTTCATTGGTTAATGAAGTAGTTAAAAATGCACAAGTATCTACAATCATTGGTAACTTATTATTTATATTGCTCTTATATTTAATGTATAAAAAAGATCTAGACAAAGAATTTAAAACATTTAAAGATAATTTTAAGTCAAATTTTAAAGTAGGATTTAAGTATTATATTGCTGGATTAGTATCTATGATGGTATTTAATTTGTTTATATCTATCATTATCAAAGATGTTTCAGCAAACGAAAACATAGTAAGAGAAATGTTATTCAAACTTCCAGTTTATACAATGTTTAGTATAGCAATAATAGCACCGTTAAGTGAAGAATTAACTTTTAGAAAAAGTATGGATCCATTATTTAAAAATAAATGGGTTTATGCAGTTAGTTGTGGATTATTATTTGGAGCATGTCACTTAATCGCAGGTGAATTTAAACTAATCAATTTATTATACTTATTACCATATGGTTCATTAGGATTTGTATTTGCATTAATGGATAGAGAAACTAAAACAACATTTACAAGCATAATGATGCATATGATTCATAACACTATGACAGGAGCACTACTACTTATAACATTTAAATTAGGAGCTTTATAGTATGGAAAAGAAAGAAAAAGAAGAAAAGAAAGGTGGGAAACTACTAAATATTTTTTTATTTTTAATAATCATAGTAGTAACAATATTTTTGTATGCTAAATATAGAGGTATAAAAGGCTTAATAGTAAAAGAATACAGAGTAGAAAGTGAAATACTTACAAGTAACTTTAGTGGCTTAAAAATAGTGCATTTTAGTGATTTATTATATAAGTCAACAGTAGATAAAGACGATGTTAAAAATTTAGTGAATAGAATAAATGAATTAAAACCAGATATTGTAGTTTTTACTGGAGATTTAATAAATAAAAATGCAAAAATAACTAACGAAGATATAGAGTTTTTAGAAGAAGAATTAGAAAGCATTTCTACGAAAATAGGAAAGTATGCTGTATATGGGGATGAGGATTATAGCGTAGAGAGTTATAAAACTATAATGGAAAAAGGAAAATTTAAGATATTAAATAATAGTTATGATGAAATATTTTATAAAAATAATGATTCTATGTTTATAGTAGGACTTCCAAGTTCACTAAAAGAAGAAGTTAAATTAGAAGAAGCATTTGATTTTTATAAAGAAGATGAGAAAAGAAAATTTATTATAGTTTTAGTTCATGATGGTAAAACAATAAAATTCTTAGATGAAAGCACTTACGAAGTTGATTTAGTTTTAGGTGGACACTCACTTAATGGTAGTGTTGTTATACCATATTATGGTGGAATATTTATAGATGATGGTTCATATAAATACTACCAAGAACATTATAGTAAAGGAATAACTGATATATATATATCAAGTGGTATTGGTACAAATAAATATCCATATAGAATATTTAATAAGCCTTCATTTAATTTATATCGTTTAAAAGCACAATCTTAAATGTGCTTTTTTCATAGTATAAAATAGAGGTGAAGATTATGTATGGAAACTTTAAATATGGTAAAGATAGATTTGGTTTTGCAGCACCTTTTCTTTTAGGAGCATTAACTGGAGGTGTCGCAGTAGGTGCATTTAATCCATATAGACCAAGACCAGTATATTATCAAAATCCATATCAATATGGTTATTATCCATATTATTGATATTTATAATTCATAGTAGTATAATATACCCTCGAATGAGGGGAATATGGAAAATATAAAATTTGAAAACAAAGATATATGTAAAAAATGTGGTGGAAAATGCTGTAAGAAATGTGGATGCGACTATAGCACAGATAATTTTCAAGATTTAAGCACGAAAGCACTAGAAGAAATACTTAGTGAAGGAAAAATATCTATAGTAGCAGCATTAAATATAAAAAGAAGTAAAAATGGAAATAAATTTATAATACCATTTTTATATTTAAGAGCAAGAAACAAAAATAGAAATGTGGTTGATCTATTATCATTAAAGTCAGAGTGTTCTATGCTTACTAAAGATGGATGTTCATACAGCATAGAAGAAAGACCAAAAGGTGGAGTAAACTTAATACCTTATGAAAGTAAATGTCTTCCATATGAAGAACCATTAAAAATAGTACAGGGTTTTGAAAGATATCAAAATGCACTATCTAAAATGGTAAAAAGATTAACTGGTAAAACAGTAGATCAAAAACTAAGAGAAGACATTGAAAATCTATTTTATGATGTAACTATGGGAAACTTCGAATATGTATCAGATAGAGAAAGAAAAGAAATAGCACCATTATTATATGATTTAGCTGAAATATATCCTGAGATATGTCAAAAGGGAATAGATAGAGCTAAAAAGCAACAAATAATTTTAAGAAGAAAATAAAAAATAGTAATTTTCAAATTACTATTTTTATTTTAAATCAGCCATATATTTTTTTAATTGTTTTGAATTAGGACCAAGTATTATTTTTAATTGATTATCAATTTCTACAATACCTTTAGCTCCTAATTTTTGAATACCTTCTTTATTTACTATAGATGTATCTTTTAAAGTAACTTTAAGTCTTGATAAATTAATTTGAGCATCTAGAATATTTTCTTTACCACCAAGATATTGAATTAATTTATTAATCTCAACATGAAAGTCCTTTCTTCTCATTTTAATTATTACTAATGAAATTAATAATAATACAGCTATAATAATTAAATATTGCCAATACATTTTCTTTTCCTCCTAATTACAAGTTGAACAAGTTGTATCATAATCTTTAATATAACTTGCTATCTTTTCTTTAAATTCATTTATTTTTTCTTGATTCCAATAATCTTCTACTTTAACTTTTCCTTCAGTAATTGCTGTTTCATTGTCATTAGCAATTATCTTACCATTCTTAACAAAAGTAAGGTTAGGGGCAAATACTTTAGAATTACCACTATCATCTGAATATAAATAATTACCAAGTAATTTAGTAATCTTAGAATACTTATTAGAATTTATTTGTCTATCATGTTTAATATTTAAATAATAAATTTCTTTAATATTATTTTCACGAGCAACTTCATTTAAATATTTAGCATAATACTGACACCAAGGACACTCTGGAAAAGCCATAAATACTATTCCAGTACCATTTTCTAACATATTAGCTACTTCATCAATATTAGAATAAACAAATACATTATTTTTATCTACTAAAGTATATTCATCAGAAAATTTAGTAACACTTTTATTATCAACTTGCTGTTTATCAAAATGCTTATATATAACTATAGTTCCAAGAACAGCTATAGCGATTATAAAAAATACACTTAACTTTCTTTTCATTTAATCACTTCCTTGATTATAATTGTAGCATACATTTCCTTATTTATAAAGAAAAAAGTAACTAATTTACTTAGCTACTTTAGTTTTATAGAATTGTTTCATAATAGGTTCATTTTTATGTTTAATGTAATATTCAGTATTAAATAGATCAGATAATACTTCTTTCATATTTTTCTTTATTCTATGTTGATATTTTATATGAGTTAATTTTTTATTATTTCTAGTACTTTTGTTTTTCTTGTTATAATCCATTAAAGTAATAATAGATGCGATAGTTATTATGCAACCAAGAAAAATTATATATGTATGTGTATAATGAATTAAATGATTAATAATAGCATTATCTATATTTAAAGCAGGTAAACTCATAAGAGTGAAACTAAGTATAACGCAAACATCTAATATTATTGTTTTAATCTTACCAGTCTTGCTGGATTGAATATTACCACCAAATCTATATGTAGAGTATAGTGTTGACATAATGGCCATTTCTAAAATAAGTGGAGGAATCATTATATTATATTGAAGTCCTAAAATAATAAAAGAAATAGCATTTAATAGTTTATCACTAATTCCATCCATGGCACTTCCAAAGAATGTAGAAATCTTAAGAGTCCTTGCAAGAAATCCATCAATAGCATCAGTGGCAAACAACACTATAGTCCATATAGCACATATACTAGCACCATGCTTAACATAAATAAAAGGTAATATTATAGCACCTATTAATCTACTCATTGTTATAACATTAACTATTACTAACTCAACAATTTTTAAAACACTATATTTCATATCTACAATTTTAAGTAAAAAAGCATATTTTGTCAATAAAACTAGTAATAAAACATATAATATGATATAATTAACACATATGGGGATGCATTGATTCGACAGGATTATGTCTGGGTAGAATGCAAGTAGTAGGCATACTATAAATGCAAAAACTAAAATAATCGGAAACGATTTTAATTTCTCTCCAGCTTTTGCTTAATTAAGTAAAACGGAGCTTCCACTTTTAACTTTTGTTCACGAGTTTTAAGAGGGGAGTCATAAAGTGAACTATATTATAAATTTGTTTGTGGTTTATAACGAATGATTAGCAAACTTAGAATAATAAGAGAAGTTGGCAATCTACATTATTATTTGAAGTTAAAAACCAACTAAACTTGTAGAAATTCTATTGGGATGAATCTTGGACAGGAGTTCGCTACTCCTCATCTCCACCAAATATGTAATATAGACTTAATAAAGTCTTTTTAAATGAAAGAGAGTGCTTATGTTAAAGATTGATAATGAAAGTTTAACTGACAAAACAACAGTTGTATGGGAAAATGAAAGTGGAATAATGAGTACATTTACTTTAAGAATAGAAACTTATTCAGAAGATTTAGGAGACATTAAACTAGAATTTAGAACAACACTTACTAAAGATGAATTAGATGATATAAAAGATGAAATAACTCTAAGAGATTCAGTAGAGGAAATAATCTATGAAGTAAATGATATTCCAAGTGATATAAGCAAAGAAGATATAGATTTTAAAATAGCTAAGAATAAAGATTTATATGATATATATTTAAATATAGATTTATTAGATTTAGTTTATTCTAAGAAAAGTATTATGTTGTCTTACAACTAATACAAATATTGCCTCATGGCCAAGTGGTAAGGCTCTGGACTCTGACTCCAGCATCATAGGTTCGAATCCTATTGAGGCAACCAAGCCGAAATAGCTCAATTGGTAGAGCAACTGAATCGTAATCAGTAGGTTGTGGGTTCAA
>CAVIUL010000086.1:0-1861 GCA_963645885.1 bacterium
TAAATGTTAAGAATACATTTACTACTGTTAATAATTTATATTATACAGTTAGTAGAAATAATACTGTTCTTGTAAAAAATGCTAGAGCTCCTTATAAGGATTCAAATATTGTTTCTAATATTACAATACCAGCTAAAACTACTTATACATTTAAGATTAGTTTTGAGTTTAAAAACACTAATGTAAATCAAGATGTTGATAAAGGAAAAACATTTGATGCTAAAATAAAAATAATTGTTAAACAATAAAAGACGTACTAATATGTACGTCCTTTTTTTATGTAAATGATTGTTAAAAGTAATGTCATTATTGATATAGCACTTCCAATAACTAATCCACGAGGTATAAATTTAAATTCTATTGTATGATTTCCTTCACTTAAATTATCTATGCATATAAATGCATTTACACAATCTTTGTAATCAGTTTCTTTACCATCTATTTTTATTTTCCATCCTTTGTTATATGGTATTGAAGTAAATAGGGTTGTTTTATCATTTGTAACGTTTATTGTTCCTTTTATATAATCATCCTTTTTATATTCTGTTATTTCTAATTCGTTCTTTTTTAATTCATTAATAAAATCTTTATAATCATCTATATACGTTAAAAACCAGTTTATATATTTGTATTCATATTTATCTTTTGTACTTTTAAATATAATTTTATACTTATCTCCTTTTTTTAGTACTAATGGAGTTTTGTTTCTTCCATAACTTGTAAGTTTTTTATTATTTATATAAACTTCAGTGAGAACATAAAAATCTTTACTTTTATTTGATGTAACAAATCCGTCTTTAGTAATTGTTCCTTCTATTGAAATGTAGTTATCATCTTTATTATTTATTATCACATATTCTTTATCATTTATTGTTTTTATTTCGGAATTATGAAATTTTATATTCTTATTTAGTGATTCATATACTTCACTATTTCTATTAATCATTTTATTTGTTAAGTTTTTAGTATTCTCATATGAATCATTAGTATATTTATAGTTATTAATATTTTTATTAACCATGAATCCTAGAGATAAAGCATCTTCATTCTTATAAAGTGTTATGGCTGGATATTTATCATATACTTGTTCATAGTAATATTCTTCGTTACTTCCACCTATATATTTAACTCCAATAATTGAAGTGATGTAAGGATTATTGTAATTAAATACTAAACTAGTATTATCAATAACTTCATAGAACATTTGATCTTTGAAAAAGTGGAGTAATTTTGAATTTTTTATTGAACTGAATGAATTAACACCATTGTATTGATAGAATGAACCTTCTGTGTGTATATTTGTTTTTTCTAAACTAACTCTATAGAAGTTATCTTCTTTACTATCTATTTTCTCTATATAATTTGTTATATCTGTTTTTTCTTGTGTTGAGTTTTGAAAATTGTTATATGGATAAACTGTTTCAAGTTCTTTAAATGTAATTATTGTATTAAATGTTAATTCAATAAATAGCATTGAAATTATTAATATCGTTGCTTTTTTGTTTTCAAATAAGAACATATATTCTAATAATAACATTATAGTAAATATAAATGCGGCTATTTTAATTGCACCATACATTGATGAGAATACTTTGTTTATTAGTACTGCTATGGTTATTAATATAATATAAATAACGCTTATAATTATTTTCCATTTAAGTGGTTGATTTATTTTCTCTCTATTAGCATATGTTTTAGCGGCTGTCATTATTAAGAAGAATGAAAATGTAAATATATATCTATTTGGGTACCATATTGGCCTTTGAAACATTTGCCATGTGTAGTCTATTAAATTAAAACTTATACTTAATAAAAAGAATAATATAAATATTAATGTTGTTATTTTTTCTTTCTTTGATAT
>CAVIUL010000086.1:2135-7766 GCA_963645885.1 bacterium
ATTTTTGTATCTTTCTTTTTTAGATTTATGTAATTATAAATAAAATAAATTAAACAGAATATGCACTCCATATATCCTATATAGAAATTTGATAGTATTGAAATTGTTAACATTATTATATATAAGACATTTTTTCTTTCGTTTATAAGTTTTTCTAATCCAATCATTAGAATAGGGAAGAACATTACATTATCAAAATACATATAGTTAAAGAAGTAGCATACATTATATCCCATTAATGCATAACATACACTTAATGAAATATAAAATATATTGCTTTGATTTTTAAATTTATATTTTAAATATTTACACATTGTGAATGCTGAAAGACTTATTCTTAAAAATATTAAAAATGTATAATATTCAGTTATTGTATTTTTTGTTGCGAATAAACAAAGTATATTTGTTGGGTTAAATAAATAATAAATGCTTGTTGCATAAAAATTATATCCAAGTGACCCACCAAAAGAGTAGAATAAACTATTTTTTCCAAGTAAAGCATTCTTGAAATTCATTGTAAAACTTGCATATTGAGAAAGTCCATCATATTTAGCAAGTAAATAGTCTCCGAATGGTTTTGTATTAGTAAATAAACATGCTATACATATAATAATTATTGGTATAATCATTGAAATTATTTCAGGAATATACTTTTTTATTTTTTCTTTCATATTATCACCTTGTAAAAAAATTATATCACAATGGTGAAACTTTTAAAAAATCTATTGCATGTTTTTTTTAAAAATGCTAATATTATTATAGCAAAGGGAGGATGAATCATGGATAACAATAAAGGACAAACAATATTTTTATCTGTTATAGGTATTGCAACATTATTAGTAGCTATTATTGGAGCAACATTTGCATGGTTTAGTATTACTATCCAAGGAAATGATAAAGCTTCTAGTATTATCGTAACTACTGCAACATTAGGTAGTGTAGTATTTACTGATGGTGACGAAATTAATATGACTAATATTAGACCAGAACAAAGTCCACAAACTACTAAAACATTTACTATTGTAAATACAACATCTGGTGCAACAGAAAAAATCAATTATGTTATTTATTTAGATGTAACTGCCAACACATTAAGTGATGCTGCAAATGGTTATTTTGTTCATTCATTAAGTGGAAAAGCTAACAACAATGGAACTATTGCTACTGCTATCACTGAACAAGTTGTTCCTGGAGTTGGAAAAAATGTATTAGGTAATGGTACTTTAAATGGTACTGAAACTCATACTTATACATATTCAATTCAATTCAAGGAATCAGGTTCTGATCAAAATGCTGCTCAAGGCAAAACATTTGCTGGTAAGCTAGTTGTTGAAAACGCACAATAATCTGATTTAATATAAAAATAAGTAGTTTAATTACTACTTTTTTAATTTGTAAATAAAAGTTTATATTGGTATTATTTCTTGTAAACTAGTGTGTTTTTTGTTATTATATATATAGTATGGTGGCGAGATTATGAAGAATGAAAAAGAGAAAGCAAGAAAATTTAATATAATTATTTATTTGTTAGTTTTAGTGGCTTTATTTACTATGTTAATTGATACTTCTTATGCTTACTATATCAAAACAATTAAAAATGGTGATGAAACTAAAGTTGTAATTAAGAGTTCAAATATGTTACTTAGATTTTATGATGGAAATCAAATAAATGCATATAACATTGAACCAAATTGGGAATCTACATATAATTTTTCAATAGAAAATTATAGTCCTGATACTGCTGGCAAATATAAAATTATTTTTGATGTTGAAAAATCACTTACTGATTCTATAGAAGATAGTTTTGTATTTGAATTAAAAGGCAAATCTTCTAAAAATAATAATGATAATTTAGTTATAAAAAATGAGCAAGCTGTTCCTTTAACTTCTACTGAACTAGGAGTAGGAGATATAAGTGTTGGTTCATTACATGATTATGAATTAAAACTTAAATTAAAAGATAATGGTAAAGATCAAAATTATTTAAATGGTAAAATGTTTATTGCTAAAATAACAGTTCTTTATGTTTATGAATAATGGAGTTTGTTTATGGAAGAGGATAAGAAAATTAAAATAAAAAAAATATTTAAAATGATTTATAAAGTTATAAGTTATACTATTATTTGTATTCTTATGGCAATAGCTGCATTTTTGATATTTTATGTAATTAGTGGTAAGATTGCTCAGAAGCAAGGTAAAAAACCATTGTTTGGTTTATATACAATAATAAGTCCTAGTATGACTGGTACTTTAAATGTATATGATGTTGCATTTACTATGAGAGTTGATACGGATAAATTAAAAGAAGGAGATATAATTACTTTTTATTCTACAAACTCTTTCTTTGGTGGAACTCCTATAACACATAGAATTATAGAAATTGTTGATGTACCTGATTCAGGTAAAATGTTTAGAGTAAAAGGGGATGCTAATCCAAAAGCTGATGAAGAAAAAGTTATTCCTAGTAATGTGGTTGGTAAAGTATTATTTAAAATACCACAATTAGGTAGGGTACAATTTTTCTTAGCATCTAAAGGTGGATGGATTATTGCTATTATGATTCCTGCTTTAGTTATTATTTCATACGATATATATAAAATATTTAGATTAGTTTTACTTAAAAGTAAACTGTTAAGTATGGAAAATGAGCATGGAAATATTTAGGGGTGATGTATATGTATTTTTTAGCAATATGTGACAATTCGTCAGTGCTTAATGTTATGCTTATTATTAAGACTTTAATTATGATTATTAGTGTGGTTGTTCCTATTATTTTGATGTTATCTTTAATGATTAACATTGTTAAAGAATTAATGAATGGAGATCCTGAATTATTAAATAAAATAAAAACTAGTGCTACTAAAAAAATGTTAGCAACTATTATAATATTTATGATTCCAACGTTAGTAAATGTTTTAACTAGACTTTCTCCAGGCAATAGTGATTATAGAACATGTTTTTCAAGTGCAACACCTGAATATATTGCACAAAGAAAAAGTGAAGAAGAAGCATTACAAAAAATAAATGATGAGAGACTAGCTGAATATAATAAAAAAGTTGCTGAAGAAGCTGCTAGAGCTGAAGCTGAAAGAATTGAAAAAAATTCCCAAGGAGCTACATATGGTGGAAGTTCAAATTATGAATCTACTGGGGACTATAGAACTTGGAAACAATGTGCAAGTAATTGGGGAAGCAATAGAATGGGTAGTTCTCAAACTATTTGTGGTGCAGGATGTACTTCTACTTCTGTAGCTATAGCATTAGCTAAAAGTGGTGTAAGAGTAAATATTCCTACATTAAATCCAGCTACTTTTGTTAATTGGATGAATAATAATGGTGGATATTCAGGTAATTTATTAGTTTGGGGAGCTGTAACAAATTTAGCACCAAATTTTAAATATCAAGGACAAACTAGTTTAACTGGTTCTAATGCTCATAAAGCTGAACAATTAAGACAAGCATTAAATAGAGGAGAATATGTTATTGCTTATGTAAAAGGTGGAGGACACTGGGTTTTTGTTGATAGAGTAGAAGGAAGTAATGTTTACATTATAGATCCTGGTGCAAATATAACAAATTTATTTGATTATTCTGGAGTTGATGGATATGCAAGTTACAAGATTTCTTAAGTTTAAAGAATTATTTTTACTGTTATTTATTGTTATTTTATGTACAGGTTGTACTAGTGAAATATATTATAACTTTGGAGAAGATGGTATAGATTCAAAAATAACAATCAAATATAATGCAAATGAATATACAAAATATGTAAATGATACAGATGAAGGTTTGTTAATTGATAGAACATATACTAATTATCAAGTAAAAACTGGTTCTGAAAAATTATTTAATGAAAATAAGATAAATAGTTTTGCTAATATGGATAATTATAAGTATAGTGGAAAATTAACACAAAACAATGATGATTTTATATATGAGTACACTTATAAATATAAATATGATGAATTTAAGAATAATAATATATTTAATAATTGCTTTAGTATAAAGTTTATAAGAGAAGATGATAATGCTTATTATTATAGTTTGTCTGGTTATTATACTTGTAGATATGTTAATGGAATGCAATTTAAAATCGAAGCAAAAGATAAATTATTAAATTCTAATTCAAAAAATGTTGAAGGTGATACAGCTACTTGGACTATTAATCAAGAGGATAATAATATTTATTTTGCAATTAGTAAAGATAAGGTTGGAAGTGGATTTAATGGATGGTATATTGCTGGTGGTGTAATAATTGGAATATTATTTGTTGCAACTTTATTCTTATACAAGAAAATTAATTAGTACTAGAAATAGTACTTTTTATTTTTTTAATATTGACAGGGATACCCCCTATACCCTATAATGTGTATGGTGATAGAAATGAATAAATGTGTAAATTGTGTTAGGACTAAACATAGAACAGAAGAAGAGAAGAAAGACTTAAAGAGAAGATTAAAAATATTATCAGGCCAAATAAATGGTATTGAACAAATGATAGATGACGATAGATATTGTGATGATGTTTTATTACAAATAGCTTCTGCTACTAACGCATTAAAGAGTTTAGGCACTGAAATACTTAAAAATCATATGAAAACATGTATGATTGATGAAATAAATAAAGGAAATGAAGAAGTAGTTGAAGATATAATTGGATTGATGGGTAAATTAAAGTGAAAAGAATATACATTAAAATAGATGGAATTCATTGTGTTAATTGTGAAAATACAATTAAATATGCATTACTTTCCGATAAAAAAATTAAAAGAGTTAGTTTTGAAGGGTTTATAGCGGCTGTAACTTGCGAAGATAACACTAAAGAAAATGAATTAATAAAAATCATTAATGATTTAGGATATTATACTAATAAAGATAATATTAGTGATGATATTAATAATTTAAAAAATAATATTAAGTTTAAAGAATTTGTTATTATTTTAGCAAGTATAATATTTATTTGTTTTATATTGTATAAAGTGTTTGGATATAATATTTTTAATATGATTCCTACAATAGATAGTAGTGTTACTTATGGTATGTTATTTATAACTGGGCTTTTAACTAGTATACATTGTATAAGTATGTGTGGTTCTATTAATTTAGTTGCGACTGTTAATAATGATAACAAAAGAAATATTAAAAGGCCATTACTTTATAACACTGGTAGGATAATATCTTATACAATTATTGGTGGTGTAGTGGGTCTTGTTGGAAAGATTATAAGTTTTAATAATGTTATTAACGGAATTATTATAATTTTAGCATCTATAGTTATGTTATTAATGTCTCTTACGATGCTGAATGTTATAAAAATTAGATTTAAATTTATTAAATATAAAGTATCTAATAGAAATCCATTTATAATAGGATTATTAAATGGTTTAATGCCTTGTGGCCCATTACAAGCTATGCAGATTTATGCATTATCTACTGGTAGTGTTTTAAAAGGAGCTTTATCAATGTTATTATTTGGACTTGGTACAGTTCCACTTATGTTAGTTACTGGTGTCATATTTTCATCTATGAAAGGGAAAACTAAAATATTAATTAATAAAATTGCTAGTGTTTTAATATTAATGCTTTCAATTGTTATGTTTAATAGAGGTCTTTTATCTCTTAATATAGATA
>CAVIUL010000087.1:0-7745 GCA_963645885.1 bacterium
CTATGTTTATATTCCATAGTTATGTAATAGTTATCTGATAACTCTCTTAATAAACCCGATATTCTTCTGGGGCATACACCTAGCCAATTACCTAAGTATTTATTATCAGCATAACAATAGCCTTCTTTATGAGATAAAAGTATTATTATTCCATATAAAATTTTATTGTTATTACATACATTTCTATCTAAAATTATAAACATTGGTATTTTTACATATTTATCATAATCCATTTATTACTCTCCTTTCGTATTCGTATTTGTTTTTAATATTTCTAAATATCCAATTTCTAATAACTCTGTCATCATTTTAGAAATAGATACTCTATAAAATTTAGACATTAATTTAATTCTATCAAATAAGTCTATTGGTAAATATAATTTAAATATTCTCAAACTATTCCTCCTTTCTAAATAGGATGATTGCCCTATTGTTTTTACTGTTTTTAATTAGAGCAGGATAAGAAGATAGCACCACAAACAAAAAAAACTCCTTATAATATAAGGAATTGTTATGGTGCTATTCTTATTTCGTACTTACGAAATTCATCCTACTTTGTAGGTTCATATAAAGGATGATTACTAAATATCCCCTTTATTTCCCTTAATTTTAAATATTATTAGTTCATCCTATTATTAAAAAAACATCAAAATTAATAGGATGATTGCTCATAATGACCACCTCCTTAAAATGAAAAAAAGAAGACCTAAGTCCTCTTTGCACAATTATTTCATTTTACTATATTTTACCACTTGACTTTCATAAGTCAATGAATATCCGATGCTTTTTTGTGCTTTATTTTTCTTTTTTTTGCTTTTTTTAACTTTTTTTTGCTTTTTTATGCTTTACGATGCTTTTTTGTGCCAAAAACTATTTTCTTAAATTATCTATAAAATAGTTTTGAAGATTTTTATCGGTACAATAAATGTAACATCCTTTCATTCCTCTAGTCATCAAAGTTTTATATGTATTTTTGATAATTGCATCAGTTAGACTTTTAGCTTCTTCAATACCTTCTTCTTTAGCTATTTTTTTAATTCCTTTAATTGACTGATCTGTTTTAGCTCTTTTTGTATAATCAGTAATAATATGCCCATCTTCATATCTTATATCATCACCTATTATTACTCCAACATAATCAAATTCTAATCCTTGACATGTATGAATACATCCAACTTCATTAACAGATTCTTTATCTATAGCCCAAGTACTCGAATTACCTAAATTCCAACTCATACCAAAATTGTATTCAGGAATAGTTATATCATAAATATCTGTTTTATTTTTTCCTTCACTAATCCAATCCCAACAATAACCAGCAACTAATCTAGATTTATTATTAATTCTATTTTTTTCTTCAATTGCCTGTCTTAATTCATTTGGATTATTAAAAACCCTAAAATCATATTTGTTATCTAAATCAAAATTAGCTGTTTCTCTTATCTCTAAAACATTATCAAGCCAAGCAAGATATCCATCTGATCCATCACATCTAAATTGACTCTTTAATTTCATTTTATGAACACCTGCATTATAATATCTTGCATATTTTTTTATTTCATCAATTGAACCATTATCTTTTAATGTTACTCGTTGATTTTCATCTATAAAAAATATAGAAAACATACTAGAATTAATAATTTCTTTAATTTGATTTTCCCCTAAATTTGAAAACAAGCCAGACTTTTTATTTAATCTATGAGCTTCATCTACTATTAAAACATCAAATGAATTAGGTTCACAATCATAAAAGCTTCCTGACCCTTTAAATAAGTTATTTAGACCACTCATCTTATCTATCTTTAATTTGGCTTTAAAAACTTCTCTAGGAGCACTATTTTTAGTAACATAAAAACAGTTAAAGCTTCTATTTAAAAATTGTTTTAATAAATTAATTGCTAAAACTGATTTTCCTGTTCCAGGACCTCCTTCTACAATTAATACACTTTTTTCGTTATGCAAATGAGCATTAACGCCTATTCTTAGTGCTTCTTCAAATATAACTTTTTGATCATCTATCAAAACAAATTCTTTATTACCTTTTAATACTGATGAAAAAGAGTCTTGTAGCATTTTTGATGGTTTTATTTTACCATTTTCAATGATATATAAACCTTCTTTATCATCGCCTTCTGTTACAAAATTTTTGATAAAATTTCTTAATTTTTCAAAATCCTTAGATCCAAACATTGGTGCAGCATTTATATAATCTTTATACTGTTCACTATTAATAGGATCACTATCAGTAAGATCATAATTATGTAAAAATGCACATGGATGTAATCCAACATTCCTATCATATACCTCTTGATTATAACTATCGATTAAACTAGCATAACTCCATGCCTGATATGATGGATGTGTAACCTCTCTTAATGCTTTACCAGTTACAGTAGAAACCACACCATCTTTTCCTGGAACTGCATCAGCATGTGTCCATTGCTTTAATTCAATTATAATAATAGAATTTTTTTTATTCTTATCATAACCTGATAAAAGGAAATCAATTCTATTAGATGTATGTGGAATATTAAACTCAATAGCAACACCAGCATTATCTGGTATTTCTTTATCTGCTAATACGCCTCTCATTCTAAGCATTGATTCTCTCCATGAATTAATTTCCGATTCACCAGTACTCCTGTGAAAAACTTCTTTAAATCTATTTAAAATTTTATCTGTAATCAAATTTAAGTCAACATCGTTGATAAAACCTGTTTTTATTCCTTCATATACTAACATTCTTTTTCACATCCTCATATGCATCCCTACCAAATAGTTTCAAACTA
This sequence comes from bacterium, assembly GCA_963645885.1. Lineage (GTDB taxonomy): Bacteria > Bacillota_I > Bacilli_A > RF39 > UBA660 > CAG-1000. The sequence continues at coordinate 2,790 of CAVIUL010000087.1, forward strand.
ACATGATGTTGCAATCTGTACATTAGTTGAATACACTTTGCAAACTTATTATTTATATCTACTTCATCATAATTTGTTCCACTAATATACACATATCTCATATTAGTAAAATCATCTTTAATTTTATCCAAATAAGTTAAAACATCTTCTTGAATTTCTATCGTTAAAATATGCTTAATATCCAATTGATCTTCTTCATTCATTGCTTCAAATAAAGACTTCATATTATGACTGCGATCTTTGATGTCACGAGTAGAAAGTCCATTTAACATCAGAATTGTCTTAAAATATAATTCACATGCAAAAAGGCAATTGATATAATATGGATTCAAATATAAAATATCACCTTTTTTAAAACTCATACCATCTACAAATAGGAAAAATCCATTTGCTTGTTTAAATACTTTTTTTGCATTTTCAAAATTATAGTTTGTCATACTTTGTACTCTTCCCTTTAGCTTTTTCTATGGGGTATTTTTTTGATGATATTTCCATTTTTTCCAATATAATTTGCTTTGGATCAACACCTATTTGTGAACATAGTAATATACAATAATTCATTACATCTGCTATTTCATATTTTAATTCATCTTTATCATAATTATTATTCCATTGAAAACATTCTAATAATTCTCCAGCTTCTATTGAGATTGATTTAGCTAAATTTTCTGGTGTATTAAATTGTAGCCAATCTCTTTCTTCAGCAAATTCTCTTATTTTTTTAGTTAATTCTTCCATAAGACACCTCTTCTATTTAATTATATCACAAAAAGATTAATTTTTTATTTATGATAATAAAACATAAAAATAGGGCTCCATCAATAATGACAGTGCCCTTGCAAAAGTATTTGTACTTTTTTCTTACATAACTAATATATCAAAACTGCTAAAAAAAGCAATAGTTTAATTATTTTTTATCAAACAATTCTTGAACAATTAAATCCTTCGAATGTAGGTTATTGTTCTTACCTAATAATAAATTTTCATAAAATTTAACTAAATAACTACTATCTTCTTTTATATTCAAATAATTATTGAAATAATTACTTCTTACTAAAGCATTTCTAAAATAAACTGATTTATCTTTAAATAAAGTATTATCTACATTATAACCCAAACTAATTAAATACTTTTCAATAAATAAAGCTGTAGTTCTAGTATTTCCTTCTCTAAATGGATGTACTTGCCATATACTAGAAGAAAATTTAGTTATGCTATTAATAACCTCTACTATATTCATTTTTTCATAATTTTTTTCTAATTCTTTCGATATATCATATTCTAACGACTCAGTTAAAGTAGTACAATCTCCATACGCTACTGAATCATTGTTAAGTATTTTTTCATGTTTAGAAAAATCTATTTTTCTAAATTCACCAGCAAATTCATAAACATCTTGAAACAAAAATTTATGAACATATTTTAAATAATTAACTGATAAATCGAAATTATCTTTATTTAATAATTCAACTATTCTAGTAGATACAAAATCACATTCTAATTCATTATGATTTATTTCATTTTTATTTTCTTTTTCAATGTAATATTCTTTTAATTCTTTTTCTACTTCTTCTATTGTTAAATTACCTTCTACTTCTTCTTCTAATAATTTTTCTAAGTATTTAGAAGGTCTTAAATTATCAACCTCTTGAAGTCCAATAGCCATATCCCATTGTAATTGTTTTACGTAGTTACTAGATTTATATTTTTCTTCATATTCATTAACACTTGAATCCAATTCTTTTTCACTCATAGTTTAGACCTCCTAACTATATATAATCATAACATATATTTGAATTAAATAATCACTAACTCATCATAAATATTTTGTAAAACATTCATGCTATACACAAATATTGGTGGAACAATTTTAGAAGATGAATGATTAAATGAATTTATAACAAAATTATATGTGTTATAAAATGATGATAATTTATCGTTATTCAAATATGGAATCAAATCACCAATATTCTCATAATCCATATTTACTTCATTTACTACTTTTGTTTCGAATATTCTTCTTATTTTCATGCCAAGTAAGTATTTATAAATTAAAATATAACAGACATCTTTTTTATCAACTAAATTAATATTACCAGAACTAGATTTTGCTTTAATATCAATATCATCAAAACTATTTGTTATATTTTCAAAAACTTCTGATACCTTCTCATTATCATTATCATTTAAATTAAATTTAAAAATAGTATTTATTGAATTCAATAAATCTAATACAATAATGTCATTTTTAACATGATTAATTGAGTTTGAAATCACATGATATATACTATCAATTTTAAATGTCAAATTTATAATATCTTGTTCATCATTATATCTTATAAGCAATCTTTCCATGTTAATTTCATTTCTTAACATAGATGCAAAAGTTATTAAAGAGTATTTATCAACTAGTTTATCACAAAGCTTTAATATTAATCCGTAATCATATGGATTAACATCCATTTTTGATAAAAGTTTATAATTATCATTATAAATTAATATTTCATTGGAATTATTCAATTTATCTAACCAATATATATTAAATTTTTCTAATGCGTTTTTATTAATAGAATCAAACAAATATATAGCATACATACTATGTGAAAAAATATTAAAAGTATCAATGTCACTAATTGAAGAATTAACTAAATTTACAATTATATTTATTGAATCTTGTACATATATATCATCATAACTATCAAAAGGATCATCTACAATAATATTTAATTTGCCAGCAGTCTTTTTTTGATAAACCAATATGTCAAAATATAAAAACTTAAAAAAATTCTGTTCTGATTTAGACATATTTTTGTATTTAACTTCTGAATTTGTAATTTGTAATTTGCCATCTTCTATTCTTATTTTAATATCACTATTCTTATAAACAGAATGCTGTTCAATTTTATTTTTTATATATTCATATGTTTCTGAAGTTTCCTCTAATCTAAAATCTTTTATTTCCTTCATTATAACGTCTAGCTCTTTCTTACTCTCTAAATAAGTTTCAATAATCTTTTCATCATAAAAATCTTTTAAATAATAAAGTATTGAACTTTGGATTAATGAAATAATTTTATTTTTTTCTTCTTCATATAAACTAGATATTAAAAATTCACTAACAACACTATTTATTTTTTCATCAGAATTTTCTAGATAATAAAGTAATGATTGTTTTAACGTATCATCAATAGTACCATTCTCGACACTATTCCTTATTAATTCTATAGATTCAGATGTTATATCATTATAGCATACAGGACATTTTTTATATAGTTCACGATTATCCAATATTTTCTTTTGTAAATTATAAATTTCAATATTAACCATACTTTTTATTTTTTCAGGAATTATAATAATTCTATCTTTTATTAAAATATCCATTATTTCAAAAAAGTTTAATAAACCAGTTTTAGGCTTTTTAAATAAAGTTTTAATCTCTTTCTCTGTATATAAAGGTTCTTCAAAATCTCCTTTATATGTAAAAACATCATTATTTATAAATTCGGTGATATAACAAAAATCCATAAATGCTTTTTTAGTATCAGTTGAACATATATTTTTAATATTCTTCTTGACAGACAGTTTCTTTTTAGAATTTTCATTTTTATTTTTATATTTATTATATTCTTGAACTTTAGGCATTATTTCAAATGAATTATCATCTGTAAACTCCTGAATTGACATATTTGAAAGTAAATCATCATCAAATAAAAGTACATTTTCATCACAATCTTCATAATACTTTTTTAATGCCTTTGATACTTGTGTTTTTCCGATTTTATTAGGTCCATAAAAAATATTATATTTATTACTTATCATATTGATTGTATTGCCATTTTCTAATTGTAAATTCATGTTTTCAACTCCTTCGCTAAATTATAGATTTATAATAATTTTCAACAATATTTTTTGTTTCTAATGTATCATTATCAACATTGGGATTTATGTAATTATCTTCGTTAAAAGCATCATCTATGTAATCTTCAAATTCTATCATACTAAATGATTTAAGATTCATTTCTATTTCATTAAGTAAATTTATACTCATACCATCATTTTCTAAATTTTTTATTATTAAAACTTTTATATCATTATATTCACTATATAATATTTCTTCTGCACAGGCTTCTTTTGAATCTTGAGAAAAAATATAATCTCTAATTTCTGAGTCAATTAAATCATCAATTTCATTAATACTACATTTAATTATTTGATTTTGAAGTTTTATTGAAAACCTTGAAAAATTTTTAATAATAATCTTAGTTATATTATTATTAAATCCATTAATTGAAAAAGAAATATATTTACCAATGTTACTTGTAAAACTCAATCTTTCCAAAATTTCATTTTCTGCAATAAAATTCTCTCTTAAAAAACAATCTTCATTATATGAAAATGAATTTTTTTCAGAAAATATTTTATCCTTTATATATGTTGCAAATTCATCGTCTTTCAATATCGAAGCATCCATTTTTTTTAGAATTTCAAAATTTGTATAATCTAATTCAATTACTTTCTGTTTCCTTTTTTTTATGTCAATTTTATCATTTAGTAGTATATTATCTAATTCTTCTTTATTTTCAACTTTATCAATAAAAATTATCATATCATTTGATTCCTTAAATTTGTTAATGCAATAATCCATTATTGAAGGATCATAAAATTTGCAAATAAAATTATTTCCACTAGCATAAATGCTTACGAATGATTTTTCCAATTTTTTAAGACTTATTTTAAATTCTTCCTCCGTAATATTAAATTGAGATATTATTCTATATAAACTATCAACCTTTACTTCATAATTGTTTCTGTACACACTTTTTAAATATATTGCTTTTATAATGAGTCTCTCATTATTTTCTAAGTTATTGTTGTATGAATGATCATATATTAAATAAGGATTATCTAGATTTTCAATAAATTTATCAATATAATTATCATCAAAATTGATAATAT
>CAVIUL010000088.1:0-7634 GCA_963645885.1 bacterium
ATAGATGATTATGCATATTATTACAATAATATAACTAGTATAACAATACCAACAAGTGTTACAAAAGTTGGTGATCATGGAGTAGCATTTAATGATTTAAGTACAATAAACATTCCAAGTTCAGTTACATATATAGATTATAGAGGATTCGCAAACAACTGGGCTAGTACAATAAATTATACATCAAGTAACTTAACATATTTAGGAAATGCAGCATTCAATGGTAATTCAACAAGTACAACAAATGCATTAAAATATAAGAAAAATGCAGATGGAACAGATGACACATCAGTAGTAGTCAGCTATTCGGCAAATAAAACAAATGTTACATTACCAAGCACTGTAAAAGAAATAGCAGATAGTGCATTCTTTAACGCATTTATATATAGCATAACAATTCCAGAAGGAGTAACATACATAGGTTCAGGAGCGTTTAGATGGTGTTATTTATCTAATGTAACAATTCCAAGTACTGTAACTGAAATAGGATATGATGCATTTGAAAAATACTATGACAGTAGTTGGAGTGAAAATTTAAACCCACTTACTAAAATAGTAAACAAAACTGGAAAATCATTTAAATGGCATACAATAATTAATGGTGAATATTATTATGACTCTAGCTTAAGCGATGATTACTACTATAAAGATTATGAATTTGAAACAGGTACGGTTAAAAATCCTAGAGGAAATATAACTGTAACAAAATAAGAAATCAGTATTGATTTCTTATTTTTATTAATAAAACAATATTGAAAAATAATAATTAAAATGTTACTATTAAATAGATAATAGGAGGATATATGAAAAAAGGATTAACTGTTTTTTTAATTTTATTTTTATTAGTAGGATGCAATAATACAGAAACAACAAAGCCAGATGAAAAACCAGAAGAAACAAAATATTTAACTAAGATGGAAATGAACGAAAAATTATTTGGCTATGCAACTGAGATTTATAATGCTAAAACATATACAAAAGTTGAAAAGACTGATGGAGAATACTTTATATCATTAAAAAATTTAAAAGAAAAATATAATTATGATATATCAATGTTTTTAAATCCAACTACTCACGATAAATGTGATCAAGATAAGACTGGTGTTTCATTTGATATAGATAATGTTAGAAATTTAGAATATAAAGATGCTCCTATATTAATAATGATATACTGCGATTAGGAGAAAAATATTATGAAGAAAAATAAAATATTGATAATATTTATAACCATATTATTTTTACCATTCAGTATAAATGCAGTAGTAAGAAATAATTATGATATAACAAAAGAAAATACAAATCTTTATATTAATGATTTTAGTAGAAATAATATATATATTATAAAAAGTACTTCTTCATTTAATGTACCATTTATATATAACAATGGAACATTAAGCGTTGATACGTATTTTAAAAATGGCGGTTTATTAAATAGATATGAGTTTTTAGTATCTAAATCTAAAGAAAACGATACATATTTATTTAATGGAAATAATTATTGGACACTAACATCAAGTGGAGATAAAGTATATATGATTGATAATTCTGCCACAGATAATATATCTCTTCAAGAAAAAACAGTATTAAGTGGTGGAAGAGTAACTGAATATATAAGAGAAGAAACTGGAGTAAGTGGTAGTGGAAAATACACAGACCATGGGTATTTATTGAAAGATATAAAGTAACAGCAAAAAGTTCAAATACATCATATGGAACAGTTACACCAAGTGAAAAGTACGTAAATAAAGGTGAAACACTAACAATTAATCTTTCACCAGCAAGCGAATATGAATACAGTAACAATGATTGTGGAGCGACATATTCAAATGGAAAATTAATTCTATCAAATATTCAAGCAGATAAAAACTGTATAATAAATTTCAAAAGGAAAGTTTACAAATTAACTTTCAACAATAATGGTGGAAGTGGATGTACAAGTCAAACAGCAACAAGTGGAAACGAATGGGGAACACTTTGTACACCAAAAAGAACAAATTATAGTTTTTTAGGTTGGTTTACATCAGCGACTGGCGGAACAGAAGTAACTTCAAAAACAATAGCTACAAAAAATCAAACTATATATGCTCATTGGGAATATACAACATTAAAATTAACTTATGATAATAATGGTGGAAGTGGATGCTCAAGTAAGACATTTACAAAAAATCAAAAAGTAGGAACTTTATGTGTTCCAACAAAAGCATCAAATGAGTTTGCAGGATGGTACACATCAGCAACAGGTGGAACAGAAGTAACAAGTGATACTGTATTAAGTGAAGCAACAACAGTATATGCACATTGGACACCAACTTGTTTCGCATTTACACCTTCAACTGGAACAATAACTGATTATTATGATTATAAAGGAAATGATGAAGCAAACGGAAGCTGTTCAAGAAGTGTTACAATACCAAGTACAATAAGTAGTAAAACTGTATTAAAAATTGGAAACTCTGCATTTAAAGAAAAGAATATAACATCAGTAACAATACCAAATACAGTAACTGAAATAGGATATAGTGCATTTTATCAAAATAGTATAACAACACTAACTATTCCATCAAGTGTTAAGCAAATCAATAGTTCAGCATTTTATCAAAACAATATATCATCATTAACACTAAATGAAGGCTTAACATATATTGGAGGTGGTGCATTTTCCCAAAATAAATTAACAACATTAAAAACACCAAACACATTAACTAAAATAGATTATTCAGCATTCTATGAAAATAATATAGCAACATTAACATTAAACGAAGGCTTAACATTTATTGGAGGTAGTGCTTTCTCTTACAATAAGTTAACAACAGTAACAACTCCTTCAACATTAACTGAATTAGGCTCATATGCTTTCTCTAATAATCAAATAGCTTCATTAACGTTAAATGATAAATTAACCACAATAGGAGACTTCGCATTTTTTAGAAATAAGATACCAACTGTTACGATACCAAAATCAGTTACAAGCTTAGGAAATGCATCATTTAATAGCAATCAACTTCCAGATAGTATAGCAACATTCTATAAAAGAAATAGCGACGGAAGCGAAGACAAAACAACTGTTGTAAGTTATGGAGGCTCAAACAGAACTGATGTTATTGTGCCAAGCACAACTAAAACAATAAATCCTTATGCATACTATAGTAATTACATAAGCAAAATAACAATTCCTGAAGGAGTAACTAAAATTGATAATGGTAGTTTCTCAATCAATAGTTTAAGTGAAATAAAACTTCCATCTACGCTTAATTATATTGGAAGTTGGGCATTTTACATAAATAGTCTTAGAAAAATAGATTATAATAACTCTGTGATAACATATATTGGAACCGCTGCAATGAATGCAAATTATTTAGATGATACACAAGCATTTATATATGCTAAAAATTCAGATGGAACAGATGACAAAACAAAATTAATAAGTTATGGTGGTTCTAATAGAAACACAGTTACAATTCCAAATGGAGTTAAAGAAATAGGAACTAATGCATTTTATTCAGACTGGATAAGCTCTGTGATTTTACCAGAAGGACTAGAAACAATTGGATATTCAGCATTTATCGCATGTAGTTTAAGCGGAACTATCACGCTTCCATCAACTGTAACAGCCATTGATACTAATGCATTTATAAAAACGACTATATCTAGTTGTTATAATTCTGGAATAACAGAAATAGTAAATAAAACAGGCAAATCATTTAAATGGCACAAAATACTTAATAATGATTATTACTATAGTAAAGACTATCCAACAGTTTATCAAACAACATTTGAATTTGAAACTGGTACAGTAGTAAATCCATCAGGAAATGTCATTATTTCAAAATAAAGAAATTAACTAAAAATTAATTTCTTTTTTATTTATTTAAAAATCATTTACTTAAAATTTTTACTTTGATATAATAAAAGAGAAAATAGATAATAAAGGAGAGTTGAATGAAACCAATAAATGTAACAAGTGAGATAAACCCACTAAAAAAAGTATTAGTTCATAGACCTGGTAGAGAATTATTGAATCTTACACCGGATAGTCTTGGTAGATTACTATTTGATGATATTCCATACTTGCCAGTTGCCCAAGAAGAACATGATGAATTCGTAAGAATATTAAAAGACAATGGAGTAGAAGTAGTATATTTAGAAGATTTAATGACTGAAGTACTAGATTTAGATCCTGAAATTAGAGAAAGATTTATTACTCAATTTATCTATGAAGCAGGTATTCGTACTCCAAAATATAGAGGACTTGTATATGAATACTTATCTTCAATAGAAAATAATAGACTTCTAGTTTTAAAAACTATGGAAGGAATTATTAATAACGAAGTAATTAAAGCTAAAGCTAAAAAAGGTAAAAGCTTAGTAGACTCAATCAAAGAAGATACTCAATTTGTAGCAGATCCTATGCCAAACTTATACTTTACTCGTGACCCATTTGCATCAATTGGAAATGGTGTATCACTAAACAGAATGTACTCAGTTACTCGTAATAGAGAAACAATATATGCTGAATATATATTTGAGTATCATCCAGATTATAAAGGACAAGTAGATAAGTATTTTGATAGATATAGTGCTTATCATATTGAAGGTGGAGATGTTCTTAATTTAAATGAACATATCTTAGCAATAGGAATTAGTCAAAGAACATGTGCTGATGCTATAGAAGAATTAGCATATAAAGTATTTGCTGATAAAGATGCTAAAATTGATACTATCTTAGCATTTACTATTCCTGAATGTCGTGCATTCATGCATTTAGATACTGTATTTACTCAAATAGATGTAGATAAATTTACATATCACCCAGGAATTATGGGAACACTTAAAGTATTTGAAATAACTAGTGATGGTGAAGGAGGACTTAATGTTAAAGAAAGAAATGCTTCACTTGAAAAGATATTAGAAGATTATCTTCATAGAAAAATAACTTTAATACCATGTGCTGGTGGAGATAAGATTGGTGCTGAACGTGAACAATGGAACGATGGAAGTAATACTTTATGTATAGCTCCAGGAGTAGTTATTGTTTATGATAGAAATAATATCACTAATGAATTATTAAGAGACAACCGAATTAAAGTCCTTGAAATGCATAGTGCAGAGTTATCTAGAGGTAGAGGTGGTCCAAGATGTATGTCAATGCCTTTAGTAAGAGCTGACAAACCTTGAAAAAAAATAGAAGTATTGTTGTAGCTTTAGGAGGAAATGCTCTTGGGAATAATCCTGAAGAGCAACTAAAGCTAGTTAAGAACACTGCTAAATCAATCGTAGATTTAGTTAGTGAAGGATATAATGTAGTTGTAAGCCACGGAAATGGACCTCAAGTGGGAATGATTAACCTAGCATTTGAGGAATCTAAAGACACACCAAATATGCCATTTGCAGAATGCGGTGCGATGAGTCAAGGATACATAGGTTATCACTTACAACAAGCAATTCAAACCGAATTGAAAGCAAGGGGTATCAATAAAGGATGTGCATCAGTAGTTACACAAGTACTTGTTGATAAAAAAGACCCAGCTTTTAATAAACCAGATAAACCTGTTGGTTCGTTTTATACCAAGAAAGAAGCAGATAAAATTGCTTCTGAAAGGGGCTATACGTTCACAGAAGATGCTGGAAGAGGCTATAGGAGAGTTGTACCTTCTCCTAAACCTATAGAAATAGTAGAACTTGATTTAATCAAAGACCTTTTAGATCAAGGAAATATTGTTATAGTATCAGGAGGAGGAGGAATACCAGTTGTTAAAGAAGGTGGTTCTTTAAAAGGAGTAGCAGCTGTTATTGATAAAGATAGATCTAGTTCACTTTTAGCAAGAAAACTAGATGCAGATATCTTATTAATACTTACTACAGTTGAAAAAGTTTCACTTAAATATAACACAGTCGACCAAATTAATATTCATAATTTAGAAGTATCTGAAGCAAAAAAATACATCAAATCTGGTGAATTTGCTAAAGGAAGCATGCTTCCAAAAGTAGAATCTTGTATAGATTTTTGTGAATACAAAGAAGGTGGCGTTGGTATTATCACATCACTTGATTGTGCCAAGGAGGCTATCAATGAAGAAACAGGTACAATAATTAGAAATACGAAAAAGGGAGGCAAAAAAATGGCTAAAACAAGAAAAAAAGAAAGAATGTCAGCCTTTACAATTATCTTCCTACTTATTATTGCTCTTGCATTAATTACTTTAATTCTTCCAAATGCAGCATTTGACGAAGCAGGAACAATAATTAATGGTAGTGGAGTAGTTAAAGCAAAAATATCAGATGTTTTACTATCACCAATACTAGGTTTTGGAAGTGCTGTAGACGTATGTGTATTCGTTCTTATACTTGGAGGATTCTTACAAGTAGTAACTAAATCAGGGGCTCTAGAAAATGGAATTAAGGTCTTAGTTAAAAAATTAAAAGGAAATGAATTAGTATTAATTCCAATACTAATGATAATATTCTCAATAGGTGGAACAACTTATGGAATGTTAGAAGAAACAGTTGGTTTCTATGCGTTACTTGCATTTACAATGGTAGCTGCAGGTATGGATACAATTGTTGCATCAGCAACTGTATTATTAGGTGCTGGTAGTGGTGTTTTAGGTTCAACTATTAACCCATTTGCAACAGGAGCAGCAATCGCAGCTCTACCAGAAGGAATGACTGTTAATCAAGGCGTTATTATCGCTTTAGGTACAGTACTTTGGTTAGTATCCTTAGGAATTTCAATGTTCTTTGTAATGAGATATGCTAAAAAAGTAAAAGCTGATAAAGGTTCAACTTTCTTATCATTACAAGAACAAAAGAAAATGGAAAAATTCAAAGAAAAAGATGAATCAAAAGAGGTTACTCTTACTGGAAGACAAAAAGTTACTTTATGGATTTTCGGCATAACATTCTTAATTATGATTATCGGATTTATTCCATGGGGTGAATTTGGTATTACATTCTTTGATTCATGGACTGGTTGGTTAACAGGAACAGCACTTGGTGGTTGGTACTTTAATGAATCAGCAGCATGGTTCTTCATAATGGCAATTATTATTGGTATTATTAATGGATTTAGTGCTAATCAAATTATAGATGAATTTATTGCAGGTGCAAGAGATATTTTATCAGTTGTACTTATCGTTGCAGTAGCACGTGGTGTTTACTCATTAATGAGTCAAACATATTTAGATAATTATATTATTTATAATGTTGCAGATATGTTAAAAGGAACTCCAGTTGCATTATTTACACCTTGTAACTATTTATTACATATTGTACTTTCAGTACTTGTACCATCTAGTTCAGGACTTGCAACTATTTCAACACCAATCATGGCTCCACTTGCAGCACAACTTGGTTATAGTGTAGAAACTACAATTATGACTTTCGTTGCAGCAAATGGACTTGTAAACTTAATTACTCCAACATGTGGAGCAATTATGGGTGGTTTAGCTCTTGCTAAAGTTAATTACACAACTTGGGTTAAATGGTCTACTAAAGTTATAGTAACTATTGGTTTAGCTTCAATGGTAATCTTAACATTCGCATCAGTTATGCTTTCTTAATAAAAAAACAAAAACTCCATGATGATGTAACCCATATAGTTGACACGTATTAAAAAACAATACGTGTTTTCTATT
>CAVIUL010000089.1:0-7607 GCA_963645885.1 bacterium
AGTTATATCTTAATTGGGTAGAATATGTTTGGGAGACTGATGATTTTAGCATAAGTGGACAGGGTTATATATTTAAGCGTTGGATTAATTATGTGGAGTAAAGAAACATTAGAGAAAACAGCTGTAGATTATGCAGAAAATGAATGTACATATTTTGATAGAAGCCTTTATAAGTCTGATGTTATAAAAGCATTTTTAGAAGGAGCTAACTTTATCCTAAATAAGCAACAAAGTGAATAATGAAAATAATTTATAATGACTTTATTCCATTTAAAGGATTTTATGCAATAAATTTATTTGGGGTTCTTTTTGTTCGTGGCAAACGTGTTCCAAATGAAAGAGTATTAAATCATGAAAACATACATTCAAAACAAATGAAAGAAACATTATATTTGTTTTTTTATTTATGGTATGGTATAGAATGGTTTTTCAAATTATTTATTTACTGGAGTACTAAAAAAGCTTATAGAGCGATATCATTTGAACGTGAAGCCTATAATAATGAAAATGATTATACATATCTTAACAACAGAAAACCTTGGAAATGGTTTAAATATATATGGAAAGAAAAAGTTTAATTAGTGAAAATATAAAGAAAGTATATAAAAATACAATACTTTGTTTAAAGTACCCTTTTCTTTACCAAAGAAATAGGTATACCGATGAGCACTATCGAAACTTGTGGATTCATAATAGATTATGGGATATTAGGAAGAACTATTTATTGCATTTTTCAATTAATTTTTTAACATTAAAAGATTATGAAAAAAGATGTAAACAAAATGACCAAACAGCTATTACTTTAATAGGTAAGAGTATTAATTTTAACGATAATTCAATTATTCTTATTAAAGATGTTGAAAACTTTAAATTAATAGTTAATGGTAAAGTTTATTTATATAAAATATCGGACTATCTAGATAGAACTGATTTAACTTCTAAGGATGTAGAAGATATAGTTCTAGTTACTAGAACATCTACTATCTTTACAGGAGAAAAAGTATATAAAACAAGTATTTGGTTTCTTTTAAATAAAGAAGATAAAAGATATTTTACATTTAAATCTATTTCTGTTTATACTAAATCAATTAAGAAATATGAAACATATCTATTAAATAAGATTAATGACTTTTTAAAGATATTTCATATTCTTCCTTCTAGTTCTGAATTAGATGCAATGGAAGATGGTTGGAGAAATAAATTTGGTGAGGATATATGTCGTGAAATACGTAACAGTCTTTTAACTACTTATATTAGAAATGAAAATCCAACTAATATATTTAGTAAAATAAAATGTTATTATAAAGGTATTAAGCATTTATATTCATATCGAATACTACAAATTAAAGAAAAGTTTGGAGGACTTCGTTGGTATGCTTTTGGTGATACTAAAGATACTTCAAATATAATACATAAGTATGAAGGTATATCAGAAAGAACATGTATTGTATGTGGTAAAGATGCTAAATATATGTCTACTGGTTGGATTTCTCCTTTCTGTGAAGAACATAAACCTGAAAGATATACTGAAATCAAATGAAGAAAATATCTACTGATTTTCAAGGATGGCCTATTTATGCTATGACTTGGAGAGAAATATTTGATAGAATTGCTGAAAACATAGAAGGTAAATATGTATTTAATGAGGATTTATTAGATTCTTATCCCAGGCTATTAGAAGACGACGGAATGGGATATGGAGTTAATCCAAAATTTGTAATTTCGGCAGATAAAGAAGTTTATACAGATAAAGATATAAAAGTATGTAATATGTTTATAGAACCTGATGGAATTAATATTACTTGAAATTGCTCTTACTATTATATTAATATTTGTTATTATTTTAGTAATTGCAGCAAGTTATGAGCTTTATATAGAATATCATTTAATGAAAAATTATGGACCGAAAACACGTTTGGTTTAAAACAGGACAAAATATAAAAAGAGTTGAAAACAACTTTACTATTTTAGAAGGAGAACTTCCTTATGGAGTATATCGTCCGATATGTGATAATCAAGGAAATTGGTCACTTGAATGTATAGGTGATAAATTTGTCTTTAATTTTGAAATACTTAATATTGAAGATAAATTTATTAATCATGTTTTAAAAACCTGGAATAATACATCTAAAAATTTAGGTGTAATGCTTACAGGAGTAAAAGGTTCTGGAAAAAGTATTGTTGGTAAACAACTTGCTAATGCAGTTAATCTTCCAATTATTCTTATAGAATGTGGAGAAAATGGAGACCCTGGTCCTGTAATAGATTATCTTAAAACTGTTGACTTTGAGTGTGTATTCTTTTTCGATGAATATGAGAAAGGATTTAAAGAAGGTAATGAAATTCTTACTTTGATGGATGGAATGTATTCAGATTTAAGTAGGAAATTGTTTATATTAACAACTAATAATTGTTTCGTAAACGATAACCTTATTTCTAGACCATCTCGTATTCGTTACTTTAAAAGATTTGGAAATATAAGTTCTGATTTTATTTTAGAATATCTTAATAATAAGCTTAATAACAAAGATAGGATTCCAGAAATATTATCTTTTGTAAATCAACTGAAGATTTGTACTATTGACATCCTGAAAACGATTGTAGAAGAATTTAATCTTCATGATTGTGATATTGAGATAATTCAAGAATACATGAATCTTACAAAAGAAATTATTAAATTTCAGACCTATAGTGTTTATTCTAAAGATATAGGTACTATGGAGGATTTTATAGAAGCATGTGCTAAAGTAGGAACATCTGGCGAAAACTGTTATGGAGAACAAAGAAAAAATCTTTCTCCTACTGATTTAGGTATATATCCAGAATTAATAACTTCTAATAAAAGATTTAAAGATTTACAAACTGGAGATTTTATTGATAATAATAATTATAAGATAGAAGAAATAAAAGGAGTTTATATTAGAGCATTTGATTCTAATAATACAGAATGTTTTTATAAAATTCTAAATCCTGACTCATCTAATAATCTTTACGACTTTGTATACTAAAGATATTGTTCCTGAATTTGGAAAACCTCTTATTATTGAGACCAATAATGGCACTATCAAACATCTCAAATATATTTATGATAAGAGAGATTGGGAGGTAGTATGTGATATTCTTAAAGTTAATAAATGGAATTATGAAATTCAAGAAAAAGCTTAAAAATCTTCAAGCTGCTATGGCTTGGTGGGATTCTCTCCCTCAAAAGGACAAAGCTGGACTTACTCGTCCAGGTAGTGTTAAACAAAGAACTGCATGTGCAAAATGAAAAAGAACAAAAATGAATTGGATCCATGGATTGATATCCATGATGATGAGTTGATGATTAGTTTAGGTATTCGTCCTCCACATTTAGAAGAACGTGATCCTGAAGTTTGGACTAAAACTACACAGGAAAAGAAACTTCTTCGTAGTCTTAGAAACAAGCATAAAGGAAAGATGAGTCCAAGTGTATATGACATTAAGCCTATTCCAGTTGAAGACAAACTTATTATACAATTATCTAAGAATAAGAAGTTCCCTAATAGTACATATTCTATTAATTGTGGAATGCATCAAATTGGAGATGTTCTTAGATATTTTAATGTCGAAGATAAATCTGGAAATTCAATAAATGTAGTTGCAAAATATACATTTAACGGAAAAACTTATGAACCATCAGAACGACCTTTCTGGTTCTAAATATTATGATTATAAAGGAGAAGCTGTAGAGCTTCTCCCTACTTTTCTATATGAAATAAGTCTTTATAAATTATGGAAAGGAGGAGCAGCTTCTCTTGGAACAAAATATTATAAAGCAGACCATCTTTTGAATATCAAGCAATCATTAGAAATTCAAAAAATCAATGATGGTCATATAGAAAAGACTATTACTCTTGTTGGAGTTCCACAAGAATTTATTAATGAATTTAATTTAAAACCCTATGAGCACAATAAACAAAGTACTAGACGTAGTAGACGAGTTCATTGATTATGAAGGTCTTACTCATAAATTTGTAATAGTTGCTGCAAAGCACAATATTAAAGAAGATGGAAATTATCCTATGGTAATGTATCCTGTATCTGAAGATAGTGTTGAAGGTGACATTTACTTAAAGACAGGAGTATCTATTGGAGTATCTATTTGTAATCCTGTAGATATTTTTAATGAAAGAGTAGGACTTAAAGTAGCTTTGGCTAGAGCTGAAAATTCTGATTGTGTACTTTTCTCTCAATATCCAGGTCAATTAGGAGATTCTGTTATTGAAGCTTATTTACATCAAGAAGCTGAATATATTAAGAATAATCCTGGTAAATTTATTAAGGGATATAAAGAAAAGGAGCTACGTTATGATAAGAGAATGGAAATGGAATCTGTAAAATCCACATTCTCTGACTTTGAAAATGCAGTTTATGAGGAATTAAAGAAAGATCCTAACTGCTTGGATTATGTAAACGAATATTTTGAATATTCTAATACATGCGAAAATACATCTATATCCTAATAGCGATAGTTATATTAATAATAGGATATTTTGTATTTAAACCTAAAAAAGTAGATCCTAATATCAAAAGAATAGATTCTTTAGAATTAGAAATATCTGCTGTAAAATCCAAAAGAGACTCTATTAAGAGTAGAATTGATACTACTATCATTAAAATTATAAAGAATGAAAAGTATTATAAAGAAACGGTTAGTACTATTATCAATAATACTCCCGATGACGATTACATCTTTTTCATCAACTACCTCAAGTTTAACAGAGAAAGATACGATAGTATCAATTACTCCGACTCAATTAAAAGAAACTAATTTAATATTTGCAGAACATAAGAAATTATTAACTGAGAATGAATTATTAAAAGAACAAATTAATAATTATAAATCAGATAATAATCTTCTTATAAAATCTGATTCTTTAAGAAAAGAACAGATTAAAAGTTATGAAAATATTAATGAGTCTCTAGTAAATTCTCTTAAAAAGAAAAAGAAAAACTTATTAATATGGCAAATTGGAGGAATTACAGTTAGTACAAGCTTGTTAATCTTTCTTTTATTTAAATGACTCTATTATTAATAGACAAAGACAGATCTGGAATAAAATATAAACATCCAAGTAGAAGGTGTTCAAATTGTTTAAAGTATCCATGTTTTACAGGAATAGAAAAATGTAAATCTAATTTTGCAGCATATGGATGTACTTACTATTTGGAACCTCAATCTAGGTTATGACTATTCTAGGTATGTTGGTTGCTGATAATACAGACGGTCTAGGATATACAACATATGTCTTTGAGTGTCTAGATGAGGAGATAAGAAATAAAACAAAGTATATAATGTGTACCCGATACCCAAATTGGGAGGGTCCTGAAATTCAGATAGGTGAAATTGGTTTCTTAAGCTTTTTTGAAATTAGAGCTGGTATTGATACTTGGTATGATGGAAACAAAATGATTCCATATAGATACAATAATATTCAGTTTATTAAATTTATAAAAAAGCCAGAGAAAAAAGAACACAAGTTTACAATTTAGATTAACTTTTAAAATTAATATATTATGAAGAATTAAATATGACATTGATAAAGGACAAATTGATAGAGGCTATGGAAGCAAAGAATAATGATGTAAAATCTTTTGTATGGAAACTTGCTAAAAATTCAGACGGAATACAAAAGGAAATCAAGCTTGTAGATGCTACACCAGAGCAACTTAAGCACTTTTATGACCATTGCCAATCAATGTTGCATAGTTCGGACACTACAAATCCAGGTAGATATGTCCTTCTGGATATAATTAATGACCAACGTAAAAGATGTAACACTGAACTCTATCTCCGTAAATTGGAATCTGGTGAAATTACTATAGATAAAGAGCCTTATCCACGTCATCTTTATATACAAGATTTGAATGCGTTCATGAATAATAACAGATCTCTATTTCCTGTAGGAAAGTTGAAAGAAATCTCAATTACTCAATGCCCTGGTAAATTGCCAAAAGAATTTACTCGACTTTCAATTCAAGATGTTTTAGATGGATGTATGGATGGATTAGGTATTTTTGATAATAAGCATATTACATTTAGTTTTATTCTGAACATGGGTGTCTATCTTACACCTGCAGAGATTAAAGACTTAGATGAGAAGGATGCTGATGGAAATACTAGAAGTAAGTTGGAAGTACTAAAAGAGCGTTTGAATCTTAATCAAGAGATTCGTCTTATGGTAAAGCCAACAGGTTTGAATTTTAATGAATTGCGTGCAGTACTTACTTTGTATCCTAAAAAGTATTCTGCAATGACTACAGACCAGCTTCTCGTATTGCGTAATAAAGTCTTATTTAGACTTGAAAATGAAGTTTCATTCCATATAGAACAATGGGAAGAGAGAGCTCGTCAGATTGAATTAGTTGCTACATCACGAGGTATTGATTTAAGTAAGTAATTCTATGATCTCGTTAATATATTCCCAGCTAGAATACATAATTGCTTCTATGTGTGCATTTATAGATAAGGTTATATGACACGAGATGAACGACAAGAAATTGCAAGAGTAAAGTGGATTAAAAATAAATGTAAGGGAACTTTAGTTCAACCGACTGGATGTGGTAAAACCACATCTGCTCTTAAATGTTTAAAATCTGTAATTGATAAATATCCAAACTTAAGAATTCTAGTTGTAGTACCTACTGATAATTTAAAAAATCAATGGAGAGCTCAATTAGATAAATGGGGTATGGAATTTAATGCTGATGTACAAGTTATCAATACTGTAGTTAAGCATACTTGGAATGTAGACATTCTAGTACTCGATGAGGAACATCGATATGCAGCAGAGACTTTCTATCAAGTATTTCAACAAGTTAAATATAAGTATATACTTGGTTTAACTGCAACCTTCGAAAGACTTGATGGAAAACATGAACTAATAAAGAAGTATTGTCCTGTAATTGATGAAATAACTTTAATTGAAGCTAAAATTAATCACTGGATTGCTGATTATAAAGAGTATTTGGTTATTCTTGAAACAGATGATATTGATACTTATAAAGAATATAATAAATCATTTATTACATCGTTCGAAGTATTTAATTTTGATTGGACTTTAGCTTTAAGTATGACTGGACCTAAAGGATATTTATCTCAATATAATTATAGAGATAAATTGTGTCCTAGAGGTTCTTCTGAAGATAAAACTAAAGTCTTAAAAAGTATTAAATATCATGCTGCTAATTTTATGAGAATGACTCAAAAGAGAAAAGCATATATTAATAATCATCCTAAGAAAATAGAAATAGCTAGAAAAATTATTGAAGCAAAAAGTAATTCTAAAATAATTACATTTTCTAATAATATTAAAATGGCTGAATCTATTGGAATGGGAGGACAAGTATATACTGGAAAGGACAGCAAAAAGAAAGCAAGAGCTAATCTTGAAGAATTCAATAATGCACCTATAGGTTTAATACACAGTGTAGCTAAACTTAATGAAGGTGCAGATATAAAAGGATTAAACGTAGGTATTATTCTAGGTTTAGATTCTTCTGAAATTAAAGCTGTTCAACGTAGAGGGCGTTGTATTCGTTTTGAACAAGGTAAAACTGCAGAAATATTTAATCTTGTAATT
>CAVIUL010000090.1:0-7599 GCA_963645885.1 bacterium
AATAATCACAAGAACACATTAAATTTCCAGGATTTGGAACAAAAGCTCCACGAGTAGCATCGTCTGCAGGTAAATTTTGTATTTGAGGATATCCAGCTTCACAATGATTAATTTTACTTAAATCAGTATTCTTCTGTTTATTTCCACAAGCCATTCTACCACTAGCTGCACCTAATTGTTTAAAATTAGTATGAATTCTTCCTGTATAAGGATTAATCGCATTTAAGTACGATTGCCCATAAGTACTAACCACTTTAGTTGCACCTTGATATCCTGCAAAATAGTCATCATCCCCAGGTTTACCTGAACCAAAAAATAATTTTAAAAAATAATCATTAATTCCTTTTTGCTTAATAATGACTTTTTCTGTAATACTGTCTTTAATTTCTCCAGTCTTTTTGTCCTTAGATTTAGTATCAAATCCTAAATGTTGAAATATTGGAATTAACTGTTTGGCACTACTCCAATTTATTAAAACTCTTTGGGTAGTTTCAAATAAATTAAGTTGCCTATCAATAAACTGTAAAAAGAATTTGTCTACCTTAGCTTGTTCTCTAACCCAATCATTTAAGGCTTCCTCTGCTATTTGTGCATCATGTTGATCAGAAGCCATTTTACTTTTCCATTTGTCTACATCTATTTTAATGCCACACCATTCAAGATAAGCAATAACTGGGACAAAAGCATTTTCTAAGTTCATTCCTTGAATGCACTTAGCTTTTTTACAAGCCTCTATCTCAAGATTCATAAGTTGTTCTAGATATACAACATCATTAGCTGCGTAAAGAATAGTTCGATCATCTAAACCTCTCCAAATAATCTCACCACGAACTGACTTATCTAAGTCAACTCCAAGATATCTAGAAGCTACATCATGTAAACTATATCTAAAAAATTTATTATCATAGCCTAGATGTAGTAGTTGTTCTACAACCATTGTATCGAATACTTTAGTAAGAACAATTTTGTGCTTGAAAAGAAATTGTATATCAAATTTTAAATTATGTCCTATACATAATTTTGATTCCAAAGCATGTTTATATATTGTTATATCAACAGTTGTAGCATCTACCACAATTCTAACATCTTTAGCATCATTGCCCATTTGTAAAGTAAGAATAGGAACTAAATGAGCATCTCTTCCTAAAGTTTCTGTGTCTAATTGAATTATATCAAAAGATTCTACTAATTTTATGGATTCTTCTTCTGATAAATATTGATATAAATTAGATTCAAATAGTTGTTGTTGTTTTGATACTAAATAAATCACTCTAACAACTTTTTAATTTTATTTCCAAATCTAGTTCGTAATTTCTTTAAAGCACTATCTTTAATTTGCCTTACTCGTTCAGGACCAATGCCATACAATTCTCCAATTTGAACACCTTCCATAGGTTCATGATTTAATCCAAATAATAGACAAATAACATCATGTTCACGCACTGTTAATTTTGCAAGAATTTTCTCAAGTTCATTACAAAGGAATTCTCTATTTACAGAATCATCTAAAGGAGTTTCTTTAGCTGGAATTATATCACATACTTGGTTATTATCGGAGTCTCCCCCTAAAAATTCATCTACAGATACTAATTTATTAGCAAATTGTGATAAATAATCAATATCTGATAAACTAATTCCTGTTATATTTGATAGTTCTAGAGGGGACGGAGTTCTTGAATGAGTTTTAGCAAATTCATTACTTGCTTTAAGTAATTGGATTACTTTTATATGCTGTGATATTGGAAGGCGAATAGATTTGCCTGTCCAATATACAGCTTGATATATAAATTGTTTGATCCAATATACTGCATAGTTAATAAAAGGAGTTCCTCTACTAGCATCAAATTTATTTATAGCATAAATTAATCCACAACTACCTTCTTCTATAAGATCCATTAAAGGAACTCCTCTATTTTGAAATTGCTTTGCAATTGTAATTACAAAACGAAGATTAGATTTAATAATCTCATCCCTTGCTTGTAAATCCCCTTGCTGAGCTTGTGCAGCTAATTTAACAATAACTTCTGGAGGATGTATTTTATATTTATTAATATCCTTTAAATATGCAGCAAGTATTGGATTTTTTCTATCAGTAAAAATTATTTTTTTAGGCATCAACTACTTCCTCACCTTCTGGAGAGTCTTCGGATTTTTCTACTGGTATCTCTATTTTAGAATTATCTGCAGTGCCATTAAGACCAAGGCGAATAGATAGAACACTTAAATAAGTTTCCATAGCCTTTAATTGGGCTATGAGGAGATCCCTATTAATCATGTCAAGAGCTTCAAATTTCTCTTTATCTAAAATAAATTCACGTAGCTTAGTAGTTTTAGTATTAAGTTCATCAAATTCTATAAGCATTTTATCAAAAACTTCTTTTTCCATTTACTTAATTTTTAAATTGTTAATAATTATTTTAGATTTTTAGATACTGGAATTGGTTTTTCTACCCAGACACCTTCTACATAACGCCCTATTTTTGGATCTTCTATCTTTGTCCAGCCATATTCAGCCATACCTACAATAGCTGTCCATGTACTCTCACTAGTTTCTATTTCAAAAAGTCTGTTTTCTTTTTTCATAAAATATGGGCAATAATTCCAAACAAATATTATTTGCCATTTTCTGAAAAAGGTAATACAAAGATAAGGATCCCATTCAAATCTAGGAACATCGTATTTATCCTTCCACCCAAGTCCTGATATAAAACAATCAAAATATTTATTGTAATATTCTCGATTGCAAGGAAGACCAAACCACCAAGTTACTTTACCTATATGTGCTAGATGGAATTTAGGCATTTTCCAGTACTTTCTTACTTTCCACCAATAATGATATGGATTATTAAATTCATTTACCATTCTAAAGTACGTCTTAATTCTGAATAAATATGTGCATCCTTAGTCCAAGTTTTTTCATAGCCTAGATACATACTTCTACTTTTGCGCCCTTGAACAGGAGCATTAGTAGAGTGAAAAAAAGATTGAGGTCTTACATTGTTTAAAAAAGATTTTAATAAGCCTTGAGACCGTTTCCCAGAACCAAATTCTCTAAAGTTTGATCTCATAAATTATGTTTTAATTGATTAAACATAGTCATAAATTTGCAATCAGTTCTTAAAATAGAATGATAAGGATTATTTATTGTATTCCACATTCCATAGGAATTTCTATGCCTATAATCATTCTCTCTAGGACCTTTTTTAAGAGTACAACTATGTGCATGTCTATAAGGATTTTTCATGATAAAAATTTATCTATAATAATCTTCAAAATTTATAATAGTCTTCAATAAGAGCACGTCTTCCTGCAGTCTCCAGATAACGCCCTCGCCTAAGAATTCTGGGCCTATTAAGTCGTAATAATGACCAAGTTGTACCAAGTATAAGTTTATGCAGTAATATTGCTTTCATAGGCGTATAAGTTGCACGTAATTTTCCTTGGTCAAGATTATTTCTATTATCTGGTGTGTTTCTAGCACTAAAACCAAATCTTCTAGTATGTTTATCACCCATAGGTCTTAGTTTTCTGGCGCATCTTCTCATTCTTTAGCAGTTTCTAGTAGTTCACACATAAAATTGGCAAATACTTGAGCTTGGGCCTCATCAAACTCGTTATTAAAATAAAATTGAAATACATGGCATACTTCATGATACCA
Organism: bacterium; assembly: GCA_963645885.1. Lineage (GTDB taxonomy): Bacteria > Bacillota_I > Bacilli_A > RF39 > UBA660 > CAG-1000. Next base: position 3,659 of record CAVIUL010000090.1, read on the forward strand.
AGTATTGTTAAGCTGAGATTCACTCAGCTCAACAATTTCACCACCTGCTTCTACAGTTTTAGCTATTTCAATTAAATTTTTAGCATCATTAAATTTACCATATTCATTATCTGGAAGGCTCTTGACCATCTTCGTCTGAATTGTCTGTCCCGCTATTTTGAATTGCTTGTAAATCATAATCGCTATTACTTATTCTAACAGTTATTCCTTCCTCATTCATCATATGAGTAAAACTATCCACTCTCATTAGAATCCAATTCGTTTAGGTTTATCATTTTCACTACCATTTTCAACTTCCCAGTTATAAATCTCGGCAACTGTAAGAGATTCTCCTTCTGGAATGTTCTTGCCGAGTTCATTAGCAAGTTCTTGAGTTTTCTCTGGAGTGAGGGCCTTAAATTCATATTTATATTTCAATCTTCCTTTCCTAAGAATAGCTTTATCAAGCTTGGCAATATCCGCATTAAAGGTGCAAATAAATTTAATATTTAAACCATCTCCAAGGATACCATCTGAAAGATTCAAAATAGTACTTAATAGATGATTGCCTGTAGCCATTCGATCGGAAAGAAGAGTTTCACAATCCTCTAAAACAAATACAGAGTCCTTAACTGAATTACTAAATAAAAAGTTAATCAAGGTGTCAGAGCTAATGTACTCAAATGTGGATTTATCCATGAAATAGAACTTCTTATCAGGGTTTTCTTGTGCTAAATTACGTAAAATATAAGTTTTTCCAGTTCCACATTCCCCATGGAGTATAATTAGTCCAGAATCTTTAGAATTTACAAATTCTTTTACCCTATCATATTCAAAGTCTTCATTATAATGAGTGCTAACATTGAATAATCCATCTTTTAGGGTGAGCTTGGATGCCCCAAAACCTTGCTGTCCATTAGAAACCCAATAAACTTCACAAGGATTCTCTATATTAATGCTAACGTAACAATCAAATACTTTATTTCTAAATTCCTGACTGTTTGTGTATATAGTAATACCATCACGTTCAAGACTGATAAAGCCCTCAGTAGTAACAATATTACAATCATACATTATTTTATCGAAGGTAAGTTTGCCTTCAATATCTTTATAATAATCATAAGCACCTGGGAAGAAGCATTCAAAATTTTCTTTAAGCTTTTCTATAGTTTTATCTCTATCTGGAGTACAACCAGCATAGAAACATTCAGGATATTCTCCCCAAATTTCTACATAAACTTCAGAAGCCTCTGTAAAATCATCCAATACTCGGCCTTTAAGATTATTCTGTTTCTGAATGATTTCCAGGAATTTTTGCTTGATTTCGTTTAATGTCATTTGCTTTTTCAATAAATTTAAATACTGAGTTAGTATAATCTTCTAAAATTTCATCAATAATCTCATAGTCCTCATCAAATTCTAAACCAGAATCATATAAGAACCTTATAAATATAGAACTACTAGTAGAATCCATATTTTGATCTTCACAGTAATTTATATATTCTATATAAATGAAGTCATCTAAATTATAAGTAAGAGTTTTGTATCCCTCAATTCTATAAGTAAGTTCAATTTTATTCATAATCTCGAATACATTTTACTACTGGTAGTAATGGAATACCGTCTGCACTATAATAAAAGAATTTAATAGTTGCCATTTTACCTATAATATTATCAATATTATTTCGATAATATTGTTTAAGTTCTCTAGAACCCATAGGCTTAGCTTTGAAAGGCTTTCCATCTTCTGTTTCTAAAGTAAAGCATAGATCCTCTTCTCTAAGTCCTTCAGATAATCCTGTTATTTTAAATTCAGCATCCTGAAATTCTTTAATTTTTAAGAGGTTATTACATCTTGCTCCTACTTTATATGCTTTAGTGGGATCAGTTAAAATGGCTCCCTCAAAACCCTCAGAAACCCATTGATCATGAAGTTTTTTCATATTATCCCAACCAGATACATATTCATGATATAAAAGGCGTATTGGAGTTTCCACTTCATCATCTTCAGGAATCATGTAAATAGAGATTTCTTGCTTTACACTAAGTTCCTCTACTAGAAAATCATATCTATCATTGGCAATCATATCAGGATCTTCTGCATTATAGCAATCATATACCCAATACTCTAGCCAATCACAATCGTATGCATTCTTTTCCATTCTTACTGCTCCTGATATGGAAGCAAGATCTTTTCCTCGCTTGAAAAGCTCCCCATCAAGCGTAACATGTGGATGAGCTTCAAAGAACTTAATTAATGGAGGATATGTTCTTAAATGTTCTGTAGAATAATCGTACGTTTCGCCCCCTCTAGAAGCTGTATGAATTTCACCATCTTTATAGTAGAAAAGTGCTTTAGTACCATCAAGTTTTCTAGAAATAAGCCATTCTTTATCAAAGATTTTTCTATTAGTAACCTTGTCTGATTGTTTAGCTAGTTGAGGCTTAATTACTCCTGCTTGATTAGTTTTTACTTCTCCAAATAAATCATTAAGTTCTTCTTCAGAGTATTCATTTGGGTGCTTATCTACAGAAATATAACCCTTATCGAGATATTCCTTAACTAAGCTATTAAATTTAAGTAGTAGTTGTTCTCGATGAGTTCTTCCAGCTAATCCTCTTTTAATCCAAATTTTTGGGGCAGTAGTGGTCTTACCATGTACTTGCCCATACTCTCTAATAATAAGAAATCCTCTCTCAATGTCATCCCATTCTTCGTCAGAAAATACAACTGCAAAACGAAATTTCCCAGTAGAACTCTTACCTAATAGATACTGTATCATATATTATCAAGAATTTTTTTATCAACTTCTGATATATCTGAACCTATTAAATAATCTTCTAAATTCAAATCATTAAATATATAATAATCAGGATATCCAAATTCCCATTTATTACAATTTTTAGCCTTGATCCAATCTTTTATAGTTAATCCATTACATCCAAAGCTTAATACAGTACATTGTCTGCAAATAGGATTTATGATAGTAGTGTATTGTTCTTTGGTCATATTTTAAATACCTCTCTAATTACTGATTGTCTAGGAATCTCTTTGATAGCTTTATGCAAATTTTTAAATTTTCCATCAAAATATTTATAATTTACAGAAGGCATTCCATAAACTTCTATAGTAAGTTCATCTAATTCCTCCTGTATTTTATTAAGCTGTTCAGTATAGTCAGGTATTAAGCTTTTAATCCAAATTTCAATACGTTCTAGTAGTCTATTAATAATTTTCACAAATTATTTATAATATGTATTTATGAGCTTACCTTTTTCATAAATATCCCTCTTCCAAACTGGGTTTTCTTTATCCTTATGCCAAAGGGTAATTTCTTTGGTATCTTCTGGATAATATTTATCTCCTACTAAATAATAAATTTTATCAGAGATAAATTCTCCTTCATAAGGTCCCCAATCTTCAGAAGTTATCCAAATAGATGGAGACTTAGAATAAGTATAAACTATGGCTTTATCTTTGACATGTTTTGGAAAATCCAAGAAGATTTGATCAACTATTTCAATTCCTTCATCTGTTTCCCCTAATGTTCCAAAAATCATTTATAGTAAGTTTTTATTAATTTACCTTGGCTATAAACATCAATTTTAATATACGATTGTAGTTTATTCCAATCATCAATAAGGTTGTCTATTTCTTCTGAATCTTCTGGATAATATTTACCATTTACTAGGTAGTATTCCCCTACTTCATCTTCTCCTTCATAGGGATGCCAATCTCCATCATTTATATAAGTAGAAGGGGAATCTGATTCAGTACACATAATAAATTCTTCCAAATGTTCTGGAAGGCTAAGAAAGATTCTTCCTATATATTCCTCTCCATCTGGATCATAAGCTATTGTTCCGTAAATCATAATTAAAATCCTTCAATACTATCCCAGAAAACTCCACCATCCTCATTTAGGATTGTGGTACTATAATCAGTATTCTTTTTAATCTTC
>CAVIUL010000091.1:0-7535 GCA_963645885.1 bacterium
AGAAATTAATCTTGAGTTCTCTTTTTTTGTTGTGAACTATTTGGGGTTCACTTCAAAGTTTCCTTAATCTTCTAAATTGTAATTTATATTTTCTTTTGTTAGTTTTACTTTAACTATTTCATTTGGTGTTGCTTCTTTTAATTTAACTGGTATATAGTTTTCTGTAAATCCATGATAATAATCATTTTTAAATTCTTCGACTAGAACTTCTTCTTCAGTATTAATAAACTTTTTAAAGTATTCTTTTTCTAGTGAGTCAGAAAGTTCAATAAGTCTTCTTGCTCTTTCTTTTACAATTGTTCTTGGTACGTGATTTGGCATTCTTGATGCGACTGTACCATTTCTGTCTGAGTATGGGAATACATGTATTTTAGCAAATCCTATTTGTTTACAATAATTTAGTGTGTCTTCAAAATCTTCTTCAGTCTCTCCTGGAAATCCTACGATTACATCTGTTGTTAGAGATATATTTGGTCTTAGACTTCTAATAGTATTTACTTTATCAGTGAAGTATTCTAAATCATATCTTCTATTCATAGCTTTTAATGTTTTATCGCATCCTGCTTGAAGTGGTATATGTAAGTGAGATACAAATTTTTTATTATTTTTTATTATATCCATCATTTTATCATCTAGTTCTACTATTTCTACTGATGAAAGTCTAATTCTTTTTATTTGATCTACTTTACTTATTTCATTTATTAAGTCTGCTAGTCTTTTATTATCAGAATTATATTGTCCTGTATGAATACCAGATAAAACTATTTCTTTATGTCCTGAAAGAGCTAAATCATTTACTTCAATAATGCATTTATTAAAGTCTTTACTTCTTACTCTTCCTCTTACATATGGAATTATACAATAACTACAAAAGTTATTACATCCATCTTCTATTTTGATGAATGCTCTATGATGATGTTCATATTTTTTGATTTCCATATCTTCAAAGACATCTTCTTTTGAATCATCAAATAATATGATTCTTTCATGATTCTTTTCATAATCTTTGATACATTTTAATACTTTTGTTTTATTTTTAGTTCCTAGTATTATTTCTGCATCTATTAAATCATTAATATTATCTTTTCTAAACTCACAAAAACATCCGAATGCTACTACTATTGCATTTGGATTGTTTTTTCTTATGTTATTAATAACTTGTTTACTTTTATTGTCTGCTGTATTTGTTACAGTACATGTATTTACTAAACATATATCAGCATTTTCTTCTACTTCTTTATAGTTTTCATTTAAAAGCAAATTTCTTACGAATTCACTTTCGTAAGAATTAACTTTGCAACCTAATGTTTTTATTAAAAATGTTTTCATTCTAGCGATAACCTGAACTCTTTAAGTATTTTTAAGTATTCTTCTTCTGCTACATAACTTACTGCTTGAGTTACTTCCTTTTCTTGTACTTCTATTTTGTTCACTTTTGGGGCACCCTTTTTATTTGTTTCTTCTTTATATGTTAGAGTAATATTAGAGGCATTTTTAAGTAGTTGTTCATAACTAATTATTGCTTTCTTTTCTTGCTCTTCTTCATACTTTTGAATAGCTACTTGGTTATCATTCATACCAAGATCTTCCATTCTTTGTCTTGTAACCTTTTCTAATTCTTCTGTTGATATTACTGCATTTTCTTCTTCACCATTTTCATAGTCTTCAATAATATCATCATAAGTTTTTACGTTTGGTACATCTATTTGTTTTACTAAAGGTTTATTTTCATCTATCATATCTTCTTTAGATGTGGCCATTAACTTATTTAGTTCATCTAGTAAGTCAGGTTCTTCTTCAGTAACCTTTTCTTCCGCCTTAACTTCAATAGTTGGTTTAACCTCTTCTACTTGTACCGGTTTTTTAAACTTACTTCCTAAATCTATTTTTTCTTGTTCTCTTCTAACCATTTCTAGATATTCTGATCTAGTTTTAACTAGTGCTAAAACAAGAACTAATAATATAATTAACATCAATATTAAAAATATTAGAAAAAAGTCTCCAGTCATAAAAGTTTCTAAAAATTTGTCAAAGTTTTCCATTATTACCACATTCCTTCAAGTATTTTAGGATAGATGCTATCATAAGTGGTACTGTTTCAGTTCTTAGTACGTCACTTCCAAGTGAAGTTTTAGTGAAGCCTTTTTTAGTAAGTTCTTCTTCTTCACTTTTTGATAGACCACCTTCCGGTCCAAATACTATACTAATTGTATCATTACAATTATCAAGTGTTAATACCTTTACTATACTGTTTACATCTTGCTTGTCAAGTGAACACATTATGTTTACACTTTCGCTTGCTTCGATGTCTTTAACTTCGATAATTTTATTTATACTTGGCTTATTGATTCTATAGCATTGCTCTGTCGCTTCTTTAAGTATTTTAGCCCATCTTTGAAGTTTTTTATCAAAATCTTTTGATTTAAGCTTGTATTTACAATGACTATACATTACTACTACGTAATCTGTAATACCAAGTTCTGTTCCATGCTGTAATATAAAGCTCATTTTTTCTTCTGATAAGAGTGGCATATACAATTTTATTCTTGTTTCATTATTATTTTCTTTAAACACTTCTTTGATGTTTGCTGATAATAAATCTTTATTTAGAGAACAAATATAACTCTTATTTTCATATGCAACTATTACTTCGTCGTTTTCTTTCATTCTCATAACATTCTTTATATGATTTAGGTCTTCACTATTTAAGTATATTGTATTATCATGTTTTTCTTTACCAAAGTATTGTTGCATATTATTCCTCCTATTTAAGTATTATTATTGTTTCTCCATCATTAAATATATTTAATTTGTATTCTAGAACTCTTCTATCAGTCTTTAAATATTCGTGTGTTGCTTGTCTTAGTATTCCTTCACCTTTTCCATGAACCACTATTAGTTTTTTAGTACCTATTCTTGATTCATTATCTATGAAGTTTTTTATCATTGCAACTCCACCATATCTATCAAAGCCATGTATATCTAATGAAGGAGCATTATATAAGAATGGATCTATCCTTTTCTTCATTTTCTTTTCCTCTTTTTTCACCTATATTATAAAGCAATTGTTTATTAATTACAATTAAAAAGCGTCCTTAACGGACACTTATTTATATTTTTAAATAAATTACTTATTTAAAGCAGCTACTAAATCAGCTTTTTTCATTGAAGTAGTTACTTCGATTCCTTTTTCAGCACATGCAGCTTTTAATTCAGCTACAGTTAACTTAGAGTAATCAGTTTTAGCTTCTACAGTTTTTTCAACTTTTGCTTCTACTTCTTTAGCTTCTTTTTTTGGAGCTTTACCTTCTAAAGCATCTTTAGAAAGTTTAACTAATTTAGTGAATTCTTCTGGAGCGAATATAGCAAGTTCACTTAACATTTTTCTATTGATTTCGATATTAGCTTTCTTAAGTCCATTAATGAATTTAGAATATACTATATCGTTAGCTCTACAAGCTGCGTTAATTCTTGTAATCCATAATTTTCTGAAGTCGTTAGCTCTTTTCTTTCTATCATTAAAGCTGTAAGCTCCACTATGGAATAATTGTTCTTGAGCAGTCTTGTATAATCTATGTTTACTTCCAAAATATCCTTTAGCTCTTTTTAATACTTTTCTTCTTCTATTTTTAGAAACATTTCCGCCTTTAACTCTTGCCATTTATAACCCCTCCTTACTTAACAAGTCCTCTATATCTTTTAGCATCTCCGCTACTTAATACAGAACCCTTTCTTGATTTTCTATTGAAATCTGTTGATTTCTTTCCACTATTGTGATTAGCTCCTACATGTCCGATTTTTGTTGAACCAGAGTTTCTTACTTTGATTTTTTTACTGATTCCACCGTGTGATTTCATCTTTGGCATATTTAATTCTTCCTTTCTACTTTTTTGGTGTTAAGAATAGTTGCATACTTCTACCTTCCATTTTTGGCATTTGTTCTATGTCTGCAACATCATTTAATTTTTCTGCAAACTTCATTATTACGTCGCGTCCTAATTCTGGATGAGCCATTTGTCTTCCTTTGAATCTTACTGCAACTTTAATCTTATGACCTTTTTCAATATATGCTTTTGCATTTCTTAATTTTGTTTCAAAATCTCCAACATCGATAGTTACGCTTAAACGATACTCTTTAGTTTCAAGATTTTGTTCTCTTTGCTTTTTCTTTGCTTCCTTTTCTCTTTTTTGTTTTTCATAACGATACTTATTATAATCAATTATTTTACAAACTGGATTTTTAGGATCATTATTTAATAAAACTAAATCAAGGCCAGCATATTTAGCAAGTGTCATGGCATCACTAATATTTTTGATACCCATTTTTTCTCCATTAGGTCCAATTACCATAACGTTTTGAAAAGTTATTTGTTCATTAATTTGAACTTCGTTTTGCTTAGCTATTGCTAACACCTCCATATTATTATTTGAAAAAAAGTGGACATGAGAGTCCACTTTAAAAAACGTATTCTTACAAATAAGCTTTTGTACCAATGTATCTATACATCTGGTGAAGAGTGGCTCTCTTTCTTTCTTTTTCAACAATGTTGATTATATATTAATATTATTATTTTGTCAAGAAATTATTATTATTTTGTGATATTTAAGATATAAAATACATTGTTTTAATTATAATAAAGAGATTTTTACTAAAAAAAGCACCATAAAGGTGCTTATTAACATCGTAATCGTTAACAGTTTTTAGTCTATACTTACCACCTACCTTATACATTCATTATATTTGTCAAATGTGAAAATTAGGTGTAATTAATATCAAAACTTTGTAACTTTACAATTAGTATTGTATACCCCAAACTACATTATGTTTTGCTTTTTTACCACATACCACACATACTTCATCTTTGTAGTCTTTTGTTTCGATTATACATCTAGATTTAGTACCTTTTATTTCCTTCATTTTAAGTTCGCAATCTAAGTCTCCGCACCAATGTGCTTTTACAAATCCTGGATGTGTATTCATAATTTCTTCTACATCTTTTAATGTTTTAGCTTCGTATGTTCTGTTTTTCATATTTTCAAGTGCTTTATTATATAGATTATCTTGTATATCAGTTAATAATCTTTGAACACTCTCAAGTGCTTCGTTTACATCAACTAATTCTTTTTCACTTGTATCTCTTCTTACTAATGTTACTTTATTATTTTCTAAGTCTCTTGGTCCAACTTCTATTCTTACTGGAATACCATTAACTTCTGCTTCAGCGAATTTAAATCCTGCACTCTTGTCAGATACATCTATGTAAGAAGAAATATTATTTTTACGTAATTCATCATTTATTTTATTACATACGCTAAGTAGTTCATCATTCATTTTAATTGGAACAATGCATACTTGATTTGGAGCTATTCTTGGTGGTAATACTAAACCTTTATCATCTCCATGAGCCATTATAATAGCACCTATCATTCTAGTACTTGCTCCCCATGATGTTTGATAACAATACTCAAATTTATTATCTTTGTTTACAAATTTAACATCATATGCTTTAGAGAATTTTTGTCCAAAATAGTGACTTGTTGCTGATTGAAGACATACTCCATTTTGCATCATTGCTTCTACTGTAAGAGTATATTCTGCTCCTGCAAATTTTTCTTTTTCTGTTTTTCTTCCTGTAACTACTGGTATAGCTAAATATTCTTCAAAGAATCTTTTATATACATTTAGCATTCTATCAGTTTCTTCCATTGCTTCCTTTTCAGTTGCATGAACTGTATGTCCTTCTTGCCATAAGAATTCTCTACTTCTTAAAAATGGTCTTGTTTCTTTTTCCCATCTTATAACACTACACCATTGATTATATAATTTTGGTAAATCTCTATATGTTTTTACAATATTCTTATAATAATCACAGAATAAAGATTCACTAGTTGGTCGGAATGCTAATCTTTCTTCTAATTTATTACTTCCACCTTCTGTTACCCATGCTACTTCTGGAGCAAATCCTTCTACAAGTTCTCCTTCTTTCTTAAGTAAATTTTCTGGTATCATAACTGGTAAGTATACATTTTGATGTCCATATTCTTTGAACATTGCATCCATTTCTTTTTTGATGTTTTCCCATATAGCATATCCATTTGGTTCAAATATGATAAATCCTTTAACATTTGAATATCTTGCTAAATGAGCAGCGGCTACTACATCAGTATACCATGCTGCGAAGTCTTTACTTCTTTCAGTTATTTTTTCGTTTTTCATTTCATTCCTCCCTAAAATAAAAAGGATGGTTACTAAGGAGTCTATTAGACGGTACCATCCTTTATTTATCTTTCTTTTTTAACGACTTTTTAAGCCGATTTTGCATATATTAGAGGTAGGAGTAATTAAATATATTATCTAGTTTCCACTATCCTAGAATCACTGTAAAAAGGGATTTAATGACATTCCTCTTGCAAATTCATGAGAAGATTATAACACAAATTATTTTAATAATCAATTGATTTGTTTACACAATATATGTAAAATTTCAAAAAAACTTTTTTAATTCCTTAAAGTTAACTTTCATATATGTTATATTAGTTTAACCTGCTCTTTTTCAGGTGGAAAGGATGATAATATGAAATATCTAGATAAATTAGTCTTATATTTATCAAATTTTACTTCTTTAAGTAACAAATATATCTTGTCAATATGCCAATCATTAATAGTAGTTTGCATAATAAAAATACTATCTAAATCTTTTGAAATATTGAATAATAAATTTAATACTGATGATAAGAATAAATATATTCTTAATAAAAGAGTTAGATTAATAAGTAGTATTATCATGATTTTTTGTTTGATTTTAGTATGGCAAGATTATTTTAAAGATTTGTTAACTTTAATTAGTGTTGTGAGTGCCGCTTTAACTTTAGCAGTAAGAGATATAGTTGTAAACTTTTTCTCTGGTGTTTATATAAAGGTTGCTAAGCCTTTTAAAGTGGAAGACAGAATATCTATTGGTAACTATATTGGGGACGTTATTAATATTAGTATTTTATCTTTTGAAATATTAGAAGTAAGAGGAGAAGAAAATGCAGAACAAAGTACTGGTATTATTATTCAAGTACCTGCATCTAAAATATTTACTGAATATTTAAAAAACTATTCTAAAGCATTTAAATATGTATGGAAAGAGATGTCTATAAAGGTACCTATTGATAGTAATGTTCCTAAAGTAAAAAAAGAATTATATAGAATTATTAGAAGTAATCAAGTAGTTTCTTCTATTCCAAATAAAATGGAAAGACAACTTGATAATGCTGCTGGAGAATATAGAATTTATTATAATAAGTTAGATCCAATCGTTTATACAGAGATAATTGATAATTATGTTTTACTTACTATTAGATTTTTAGTACATCCTAAAAAGGTTCGTAATGTAGAAAATGAAATTTGGAATCAAGTTCTTAATTCAGTTAATAATGGTAAAATTAAACTTTATTCTGCAGAATAAAAAAATATTGCTTAACGCAATATTTTTCAGAGTGTAGACAAACCCCTAGATTTTTTTCTAGGGGTTTTCTTTTAAATAAAT
>CAVIUL010000092.1:0-7385 GCA_963645885.1 bacterium
CTGTTGTTACAGGTCGTGTTGAAAGAGGTAAATTAAATCTTAACGATGAAGTTGAAATCGTTGGTTTAAAAGACACTAGAAAAACAGTAGTTACTGGAATCGAAATGTTCAGAAAATCATTAGATTATGCTGAAGCTGGAGATAACGCAGGAGTTTTACTTCGTGGTATTAACAGAGAAGATGTTGAAAGAGGACAAATCTTATGTAAACCAGGAAGCATTACACCACATAAGAAATTTAAAGCTAGCGTTTACGTTCTTTCTAAAGAAGAAGGTGGACGTCATACTCCATTCTTTAGTAACTATAGACCTCAATTCTACTTCAGAACAACTGATGTTACAGGTGTAATTACATTACCAGAAGGTACTGAAATGGTTATGCCAGGTGACAACGTTGATATGACAGTTGAGTTAATTGCTCCAATTGCTATTGAAAACGGAACTAACTTCTCAATTCGTGAAGGTGGTAGAACAGTTGGTGCTGGTGTAGTTTCTGAAGTTATCGAATAGTTTTAGAAACATTAAACTCTAGAGGAATCTAGAGTTTTTTTATACGTAAATATTTAAATTTATTTTAAAAGATGTTATACTCCTATTATAGAGGAGTAGTGAAAATGAAAACAAATACAAAAACAATATTATTATTTATTATATCGTGTGTGTTAATAGCTATCATTAGTGTATCTTATGCATACTTTACTGCAACAATCGTTAATAATGAAGTAAAAGATCAAGTAGTTACTACTGGTACTTTAAGCCTTCGTTACGTAGATGGAGCAGAAATAGTAATGCAAAACATAAAACCAGGAGATACTATTACAAAGACAGTTTATGTTGCTAATACTGGTACACTAGACGCAGTATACAATCTAGTATGGCAAGAGTTAACAAATGAAATAACAAATGATGAAATGCTAATAGAGGGAACTTGTACTAGAATGAATGCTACAACTGAAGTAGAAGATGGAACATGTGAAGCTATAACAAGTGCAGCTATTTCATCAAACTCAATTAAATCTAAAATAACTATAGAACCAAGCATAGTCCATAAATATGATTTAACTATAACTTTCAAAGACACTAACGCAGCACAAAACTATAATCAAGGCAAAAAATTTAGTGGCGTTTTAGGAGTTAATGAGTATCAACCAACTCAATTTGAAAAAGATAGTTGGGAAACAATAGCAACTAATGTAAGAAATGGAAATATTTCAGATTATAATTTAGGAGATACTAAAGAAGTAGACCTAGGAGATTTAGGAAAACATAATGTAAGAATAGCAAATACTAGTGTGTCTAGCGAATGTTCAACTGAAGGATTCTCACAAACTGCTTGTGGGTTTGTCCTTGAGTTTGAAGATATAATTACTGTACAAATTATGAATAATACTAAAACCAATATAGGTGGATGGCCAGTAAGCGCGATGTACACTTATGTAAATACAGATTTGTATAATATGTTTCCTAATGACTTGAAGAGTGCTATCATAGATACAACTGTAGTAAGCGGTCATGGTAATAAAGATAGTTCAAACTTTATTTCGACTGATAAACTTTATTTATTATCACCAAAAGAAATTTTTGGTAATTGGTCTAGTTCATGGTCCAGTTCATATGATACAGTAAAAGATTTAACGAGACAACTAGATTACTATACTAGTGTAAACGTAACCACAAGTAGCTGTTTTGATGCAATTAAGAGGTTAGAAGCGACCGAATCTTGGTGGCTTCGCTCGGCTAGTTCTAACACTAGTGATAGTTTCTTAAATGTTAATTTTAATTGTAGTTGGAGTTATACTGTTGCCAGCAATGATATTGGAGTTTCACCTGCATTTAGAATTGGATAAATGATCAGTGGTGTGAACTTAGAGTTTTAAGAAAAAAATAAGTAATCTAAATTTTTTCAATAAAATAATAAATTATGAATAAGGAATACCAGTTATGTCTTATGATATAACTGGTTTTATAATGTTTTTAAAATAAGCAATATAGCCTGAATGATACACAAATTTGACTAAATGTATCATTTATGATATAATACTGCATATTATGAGGGGGTATCTATGGAAGAAAATGAAAACGTTTTAGAAAATGAAAATAAAAAAACAAGAAATGGTAAGAAAGCAGTGGGAATAGTTCTTGGTGCTGCAGCTACCGCTAATGCTGTAGCAGCTGTAGCTAAATATATAATTTCAAGTAGAGTAGAAAGAACAACTGATGGAACTGAAGAAAATACAGTTGGTTACGAAGGATACAATAATAGATTTAATACAAAGGTACATTCAAACAACTTTGTTGTTTTACATGTAAGTGAAAAAACTTTTAATGATATTACAGGTTTAAGAAATACACTAAATTAATGTAAAGATAGAAATATATCAGTAAGTATTGTGTTAGATACTAAAGCAGAAAATTTAGCAAAAATGTATAAAGACATAGATTTTTTACAAGCTGTATTAAAACAATATAGTATAGATATGCCAGTATACTGTAATATAGATAATATAATGAATAATAAAAGCTTAAATAATGCAGAAAAAACTGCATTAATTGAAGCATTTTTAGACAAAGCAACTAGAAGTAATCTTTATGTTGGATTATATGGAACAGATACTAATCTAAGTGATTGTAATGAATTTATAACAAAAATAAGTGAATACGATACATTCTTAATTCAAGATAATGAAACTATTAGATATCAAGGAACACATAATATTACTAAAGACTTAGAAGGTAATATAAGCGCTACTGTAGATTTATCAAGTACTATCGCAGAATCCAATTTAAATTCTTCTTCATCTTTAGTATATTCATCAAATTATATAGTTACTGAAGGTGAAACAATACATTCAATCGCACTAAAATGTGGATTAAGTGAAAACGATTTAATAAAATATAATGGTAATAAAAAGACAGTAGAAGTAGGAGATAAATTATTTATTCCTAACTTATACATGACTATTAATGAAGAAACAAAAGAAGTAAAATATAATTTTGCTATCGCAAGAGGTATAGATATTTCTAACTATCAATATAATATAGATTGGGAAAGAGTAGCTGAAACTTCGGATTATGTTATAGTAGAAGTAGCAAGAGATGATAGTGATTATAAAAATAATGATGGTTTCTATCTAGAATCAGCTATAGAACAAATTAAAGGAACTAAATCTCAAGATTTAGATTTAGGATTATATTTCTGTGTTTATAAAGATATGGATACAAGTACATATGAAGAGAGAATGGAATCATATTTAACTAAGTTAGATAACGAATTAAGAGAAAATAGTGTTAATATGGAAAAAAGTAATGTACCAGTATTCTTAGACTTTGAAGTATATAGTGAAAATAATGATTATTATGAATTAATGCAAACATTTGAAAAAGTTTGTGCTTCTCACGGATATACAAAAGTAGGTATTTATGGAAATGGAAGTACATTAAATTCAATTTGTGAAAACATGCAAAGCAAACACGGATTAGTTCTTAAAAATACAGATTACTATGTATGGAAAGCAGGAGGACCTCAATATTCAGGAAATGAACATTCTGATACTGGATTAACTTTAGAAGAGTTACAAGAACAAAAAAGTGAATCAACTCCTAACTTCACAGTAGATATGCAACAAGTTACTAATGTATGTACTAATACAGGAGCAGGTAATAGTATGAACCATTGTGATGTAAGTTACCTTTATGATGAAGAAATCTTTGGACATAGATACAAAGAAGATGAAACAAGTGAAGTAATGGAAGTAGATTTAAATAACTATAGAAATATTCCAGTAGATACAATTGTTTCAGGAGCATTAAATACTGTAACTGGTTTAACTGCATTATGCTATGCAGCATTAGGATTAAAAACATTAGGTAAAAAATTAAAACAAAAACATAAAGAAAGAATAATTAAACAAACATTAGAAAAATAAAGAGGTTTAAAATTAAACCTCTTTTTGATTATATATAACTAAGTGATGTTGACTTCTTGTACAAGCAACATAGTATAAATATCTTTCTTTATAATTAAATGGATTATTTTTATCTGTATATACTATAGTAGCATCATATTCTAAACCTTTAGCCATATAAGAAGGAATTACTACAAGTTCACGACTGAATGCTTTTGAATTATTAGCAATAAGAGTAAGATCTTCGAAGTCTCTTTTAAGTAATTTATATATAGTAGCCGCTTCAGTATCAGTTTTTGTAATAATTGCGATGCTTCTATTATTTTTCTTTAATGTATTTATATCATTACTTAGTTGTTCTTTTAAATTTTCTTCCTGCCTAAATTCAACAGGTATATGTGTATCTCTTCTAATAGCTGATATTAAATTCAAACCAAGTATTTTATTTGCATGTTCTATAATTTCAGGACTAGATCTATATGTTTTATTGAGTTCTATATAATTTACTGAATCAGGGAATACTTGTTTCAAGTCTTCAAGACTCTTATATTCATAATAAGGATTTATTGTTTGATTAATATCTCCTAAAATAGTGAATTTACTTTTTCTAAGTATTTTCTTTAATAAAATATATTGAAGTATATTATAGTCTTGAGCTTCATCAATTATCGTTTGTTCAATAGTGTAATCATATCCTAAGAAAGTAAGTAAACTTTTCATATACACAAATAAACATGCATCTTCATATGATATGTCTTTTGAATCTAGTCTATTTATATATTGATCAGGCAATTCTTTAGAGTAAACATTTTTAAATTCTTCACTTTTAAAGAAACCTTTATATATTTCTTTCATATCAATTGAGATATTTAATCTTTCTTTTAACCATTTTCTTATTTGCTTAGCTTTTGATTTATTACCTCTAAATTCTATTTCAGCAATCTTTAATGATATTTCATCAATTCTCTCAAGTAATGGAATACTTGAATATCTATCATGAAGATAATAGTTTAATTTTTCAAGTGGTACATATAAATCTCTATTAAATATTTCGCTTGTGAATTTAGCTTTACTTGTATAATTCTTTATATATTCTTCCATAACTGGAATTATTTCATTTGATTGTTTTAATTTTATTAAATCAATATATGCTTCTTCATATTTATAATATCTTTCTATAAAAGAAGTAAATGATTCAATATGTTTATATTCAGTAATATATGTTTCTAAGAAATCACTAAATGTTGTTTCTTTAGTGTTTTCTTCTCCTAGTTCTGGAAGTACATTTGATATATACTCACTAAAGATTTGGTTAGGTGCAAATATTAATACTTTGTCACTAGTTAAATTTTTAATCTTATAAAGTAAGAATGCAATTCTATGAAGAGCAACACTAGTTTTACCTGAACCAGCTATACCTTGAACTATTAAGTTTTTATCTTTGACATTTCTAATAATAGCATTTTGTTCACTTTGAATTGTATTAACTATATTTTTCATATAGTCATTATTCTTTCTAGATAAAACTTCTTGAAGCATCTCATCTTGAATAGTAAGTTTACTATCAAAAACATGTTTTATCTTGGAGTCTTCTATAGTAAACTGTCTTTTATTATGAAGATAACCTTTCATTATTCCACCAGGTGCTTCATACTGATAATCACCTTGCTCATAATCATAAAATATACTTGATATAGGACTTCTCCAGTCATAAATGACATTTTCATCTCCCTTAGTAAGGTAGGTAAGTCCAATATAAATATCATTTTTTCCTTCATCATCTTCATAAGTTATCTTACCAAAATAAGGACTATTTTGAATCTTATAAAGCTTCTTATAGTATTTAGCTTTCATTTCTAAGTCTTCAATTTCTTTATCGTTATTCGATAAAATAGTTTTCATTTCAGTAGGATCAAGTTCAGCTTTAGTATCCCATACATACTTTTTAAATTCTTGTTGTTTTTCTTCATTATCATACAAGTCTTGAGCCAAAGCAGAAATATTTTGTCTTAAAAGTTCGGTAGTTAATTCTAGATGCTTTTGTTCTTTTTTTAGTTCTTCATCACTTAAATTCATTATAACCTCCCTAGAGTTCAAGTGTCACATCATTTAAAAATTAACAGCATAAACCAAATAATAGCAAAGATATCTTTCTTTGTCAATTATAAATCACAAAATAATCTAAAAATTTACAAAAAGTATTATTGAAAAAAACAAATAAATCACTTATAATTATCATAGTGAAAAATATGAATAAGAAGATAAAAGAGTTTTTTAAAATTAGTGAAGAAGATATATTAATGATTGTTTTGTTCTTTATGTCTTTTTCAATAGGAATATGGAGAAATTATAGACAACTTTGGCTTGAAAATGTTGGATTTGATGTACAAAGTATCAGTAAAATCTTATCAGTTGCGCTTGTATGTAGTGCTATAATTTCATTTATTATTAGTATTTATTCAACAAGAGTAAAGGTTAAAAATGTAATTTTAATGACAGGGATATTTAAAGCACTCGCGATGATGATACTTTTACTAATTGGAAATACATATATTATAAAAGTATGTATGTTAATATGTGTTATGTGCGAAACAACGTTTTCAATAGCATTTTATCCACTATTAACAACTATAAATAAAACAAACGAAGCATTTAGAAAACAAGCATTGATTAATTATCTAGCTAAGGATGCAGGAATCATAGTATGTGGATTATTAATTGGTGTAACAGTCGGAAATATAGTGTTTGATTACAATAGTTGCTTATTTATGGCAATGATTTCAACTATATTATCATTAATATTCTTACTTTTATTTGAGCCAAATAAAAACTATAATAAAAAGAATGTATTACCATTAAAAAAAGCATTAAGAAATTTAAAAAAATCAAAAGTTAATAACTATTTCTTATTTACACAATTCATAATGAATATACCATACGGAATGATATTTGGTTTAGTAATGATAATATTAACAAACTACATAGGTTTTAGTGTAAGCGTAGCATCTATATTCATTATAATATGTAATTTAGCTGGTAGCTTTGCTTGTTCACTATTTAATAGATACGGAACAAATTTATCAGTAAGAGCAAGTACTATAATAAAGTATGGTTCTAGAGTAATAGCTTATCTTATAGCATTTTTAATGCCAAATGCATTATCATTTGTAATAGCAATGATAGTAGCACATATATCTACAAGAATATTAGATGATAAAGTAAACGGAACATATATAAATAGAATAGATACAAATAGTCAATTCTTATTTGGTAACATTAGATATTTTGTACTTAGTTTAGGTGAGGGTATAGGAACATACTTAGCAGGTTATTTACTTGAAATATCATTTAGATCATTATTCTTAGGAGCATCTGTTCTTACAATATTACAAATAATAATGTTCTTAAACCTAGATAAAATAAGAGATAAATAAGAAAAATAGTTGCAATTTATCAAAAAATATAGTATTATTAACTAGAA
>CAVIUL010000093.1:0-7122 GCA_963645885.1 bacterium
ACTATGTTAGAGGATGCAACAATAAATACTTATGTAAATTATTCAAATCAAGTATTTAAAATTATTGATAATAGTGGAGATGCTACTAAAGTTGCTTTGAATGGTGTTATAAAAGAAAATGATACTGATGTTGTTAAAGTGTTTGGTGGAAAGAATAATAAATACTCTAATACTAAAAATACAGTTGGTTATTATTTAAATAATACATACTTAAAAACATTAGATAGTAAAAATATTGTTAAATCTAATTGGTATATTGGTGCATTAAGTTTAGATAATTTAGATTATAATAGTGAGAAAAATACTAAAGTAAGTCTTAGTGTTGGTATGCTTTCACTTGGAGATATGTTTGTTGGAGATGTTAACAATGTATTAACATTATCTAGAGGAATAGAATCTGATCAAATAATTAATGTTATAAATAAAGAAGGCAATTTTTATGGAGACTTTATTACAAGTAAATATAATGTTAGACCTGCGTTATATTTAAATAAAGAATTAAAAATTACTGGAGGAAGTGGTACTTTAGATGCGCCATATGAGTTAGGAGTAAGTGATGAAGAAAAAGGACAAGAATAAAAAGACTAGTAAATTTAGTGTATTCTTAATAGTTGTAGATGTTATAGCTGTTGTTTGTTTCTTTGTAGTTTATGGACCTTTTTCATTCTTTAGAGATTGGTTTATAACTACTGCGATGACTACTATGACTCATAAATATTTTGCTTATACTTTATATAGTGAAGATATGATTAAAGAAACACTTGATAATAATAAGATTATTGAATCTGAAGATCCAACAGATACATCTAAAATAAATTTTAATCCTGATTTTAGTAAAGATACTTATGAATCTATTTATGAAGAACAAGTTCTTAAAAAAGATGAAGGAAATGATGTATATAAAGTTGTTGATATAAGTGGAGATAATTGGAGTGGTAAGATGGTTGTTATATATGATCCATCTAGACTTAAACTAGTGTTCTCTAAACAATATGGTAAGCGTGGTGAATACTTATCAACAATGGCTAAAAATAATAATGCATTAGTTGCGATGAATGCTTCTGGTGTATATCATCCTAATGGTCAAAATAGAGTAACTGGTACGACCATTTTAGATGGTAAAGTATATGCGACTGGTAAAGCGATTAATAAAGGTGGAGGACTTATCGGATTTACTAAAGATAATGTATTAATGCTTACTAAAAAGTCAGCTAAAGAAGCAATAAAAGATGGAATGGATAGAGCTGTAGAGTTTGGACCATTCTTAGTAGTTAATGGAAAGTCTGCTGAATTTAAAGGAAATGGTGGATGGGGAATAGCTAATAGAAGCGCTATTGGTCAAAGACAAGATGGTATTGTGCTGCTACTTGCTATAGATGGCCGTACATCTAAGTCAGTTGGTATATCAATGCCTGAACTTGCTGATGTTTTCCAAAAATATAAAGCATATAATGCTGCTAATTTAGATGGCGGTGGAAGTAGTGCTTTATATGCTATAGTAAATGGCAAAGGTGGACTTATAAATAATCCAGTAGGATATGGATATTCTGGTGAAAGATATTTACCAAATGCATGGATGGTTTTACCAGAAGAAAGTGATAATTCAAATTAGGAGGGTATATGGACGTAGAATTTAGAAATCCAACAATATATATTATTGGTGGTAAAGCAAAACATGGAAAGGATACATTTTCTGCATATTTAAAAGACGTTTATGAACGTCATGGTAAGAAAGTAATTATTACTCAACTTGCTAAACATATTAAGTATTATGCTCGTGAGATGACAGGATGGGATTTAAGTGAAGAAACTAAACCTCGTGAGTTCTTACAACAACTTGGTACTGGAGTAATAAGACAAAAACTTAAAAAAGATGATTTATTTATTAAACGTATGATAGATGATATAGAAATATTTAGTTATTTCTATGATGCGATTATTATAAGTGATGTAAGACTTAAAAAAGAAATATATGATTTAAAGAAGGCTTATCCAAATATTAAAGTTATTCATATAGTTAGACCTGACTTTGATAATGGTCTTACTGAAGAGCAAAAGATGCATCCAACTGAAATAGATTTAGATGATTTTAATGAATTTGACATAGAAGTTGTAAATACAACATTAGAAGAATTAGAAAAAAGTGCTGAAAAAATATACACAGAAAATGAAAGGTAGGTATATAAAATGGAAAGTATAAAAAGGGCTAATGTTGAAGGAAAGAGAGTAATTGTTAGAGTTGACTTTAATGTTCCAATTAAAGATGGAAAAATTACTGATGATACTAGAATAGTTTCAAGTTTAAAAACTATTAAATATTTAGTTAGTCATAATGCTAAAGTTATATTGTTATCTCACTTAGGAAGAATTGTTTCACAAGAAGATAAAGAAAAGAAAAGTTTAGAGATAGTTGCTAAACATTTATCTACATTAATAAATGTACCAATATATTTTGTACCTGTTACTAGAGGTGACTTATTAACAAAAACTGTTGAAAGTATGGAAGAAGGAGAAATAGTATTAGTTGAAAATACTAGATTTGAAGATTATCCTCGTATGCTTGAAAGTTCTTGTGATGAATCATTATCTAAATATTGGGCAAGTCTTGGAGACATATTTGTATTTGATGCTTTTGGTACTGCTCATAGGTGTCATGCATCTACATATGGTATTAGTAAGTATTTACCATCATATTCTGGTTTTTTAGTAGATGCTGAAATAGATATGTTAGATAGAGCTCTTCATCAAAGAAAGACTTTAATTCTTGGTGGAGCTAAAGTTGATGATAAGATTGGTGTTATTGATAATTTAATTAATACAAGTGATGCTATATTACTTGGAGGAGCTATGTGCTTTACATTCCTTAAAGCTAAAGGAATAGATGTTGGTTCTAGTATAGTTAGTACCGATAGATTAGAATATGCTAAAAATTTATTAGAAACACATGGTAACAAAGTATTCTTACCAGTTGATGTAGTAACTCAAAATGGAGTTAAAAACATTGATGAAATGGAAAAAGATGATATAGGTTATGATATTGGGCCAAAAACAATTACTAAATATAATGAAATATTAATAGATAGTAAACTTGTTCTTTGGAATGGACCTCTTGGTATGTTTGAAGAAAAAGATTATGAAAATGGTACTAAAAAAATATTAAAATTCTTATATAATCAATCTATACCATCTATACTTGCTGGTGGAGATATTATAAGTGCATCACATAAATTTGGATTTGATTTCCATTATGTATCTACCGGAGGAGGTTCAACTCTTGAATACTTAGAAGGTAGAAGATTTAAAACATTAGAAAGATTAACAGGTGAAAATAAAAAGTAGTAGGAGGGTTTTATGAAAAAAGTTATTCTTAATCAAAAAAGTTATTTATTTTATGATGATATGGTTAATTTTAAAAAGTCTTTTGATAAATTGAAAACTGATGATTATGAATTTATTATATTTCCTCCAATATTATATTTATCAATGTTTAAAGATAGTAAGTATAAAGTAGGTACTCAAAATTTCTTTGGATATAAGATGGGATCTTTTACTGGAGAACTTAATCTAGAATCTCTTAAGAAAATTGGTATTAACTATACTTTAATTGGTCACTTTGAAAGAAGAAAAATAGTTTTTGAGAGTTATGAAATGGCTAAAGAAAAATTATTTAAATCTTTAGGATCTAAATGTAATACTATTCTTTGTGTTGGTGAAATAAAGAAAACTAGAAAACCATTTAATTATATTAAGAAAGAACTAAATTTTTATTTACGTAGTATTGATTCATCTACATTAAAATACTTAAGTATAGCTTATGAGCCTAATTGGGCTATTGGTACTGGAGAAATACAATGTATTGATAAAATACAAAGTGTTATTGAAGATATTAAATTATATATTTATAAAAAATATAAAATTAATATTGAAGTATACTATGGCGGTAGTGTTGATGAAAATAATATTAAAGATATATTTAATGTATCTGACGGAATAGTTCTTGGTAAAGCTAGTATTAATATAGAAGAATTAAATAAGATTCTTAAAGGACTTAAAAATGACTAGTGGAAGTGAACTAATTACTGGACTAACTAATCTAATAATTATGTTTACTACATTAGTCATTCTTTTTAGATTTAGAAAGTTAAAAATAGATAAGAAAAAGATATGGTATATATTTTATATAAGTGTAATTGTTGATAGTATGCTTGGATTTATAATACATTCATTTGTGTGGAATAGTGAAACTGTTAAAATTATGTGGATAGTACTTTCATTTGCATTTTGTATTACTCTTAATAGTTTGATGTTTACTGTTATTAAGTGTTTTAGTGTTAGTAAA
The DNA here is from genome assembly GCA_963645885.1 of bacterium. Taxonomy (GTDB): domain Bacteria; phylum Bacillota_I; class Bacilli_A; order RF39; family UBA660; genus CAG-1000. Next base: position 4,340 of record CAVIUL010000093.1, read on the forward strand.
ATGTTAATTACATCTATAGTTATGTACTTAATATTTATAATAGAAACAGTTAGTGGCATTGACTTTTTATTAACATTTATATTTATAGCATTGTTCTATATAATATATATTTTATGGTTTTATACACATAGATATATTAAAATGTGTGCTAAAAAAGATAAGTTTTATATAATTGCTATAGTTTTACAAATTATAGGTGGTTTATTCTTACTATTCAAAATTAAAGTGAATTTTATAGTACCATTTGATAAAAATGGTATATATCATATGTTTATGGTTTTTACAATTATATTTATGTATTTGGGAAACAAATATAGTTCTTTAGAATAATATTTGTTTTTTTATGACAAAAACTTTGTATTTTAGACAAATTAAGACTTTTTACTCCGTAGATATATGTATAATTATGACGTACAATAGAGAAAAGGAGAAAAGATGAAAATAAGAGTCTTAGTAGTAGATGATAATGAAGGGTTAGTAAATTTAATTTGTAAGTATTTTAGTAGTAGTGATAATGTTGAAGTAATAGGCACTTGTAAAAATGGAGAAGAAGCTATTAAAGTATTAAATAATTCTGATATAAAATTTGATTTAATGCTACTTGACTTAGTTATGCCAAATAAAGATGGGGTTGCAGTTCTTGAATATATGAAATTTAACAGTATAAAGAAGAAAGTTATTGTTATGACTTCTTATAGTGAAGAACAAACTATTAGAGATATTAGTGAGTATGGTGTTAGATATTATTGTTTAAAACCATTTAATTTTGATGATTTAAGAGATAAAATCGTACAAACATTTGAAATAAAGAAAAAGAATGAAAGTATTTTAGAACTTGATAATAGAGATATTCAGATACAAGTGACTAAACTACTACACGCACTTGGTATTCCTTCTCATATAAAAGGTTATCAATTTATAAGAAGTGCTATACTGATGGTTTATGAAAACCCTGGATTTATTGGAGGAATTACAAAAGAGTTATATCCTGACTTGTCTATTAAGTTTAATACTTCTATTCCAAGAGTTGAAAGGGCAATTAGACATGCTATTGAAGTTTCTTGGTTAAGAGGAGACATTGATTTAATGGAAGAGATATTTGGACATAGTGTTGATATAGATAGAGCTAAACCTACGAATTCCGAATTTATAGTTACAATTGCTGATAAACTTAGACTTGAAATGATTGATGTGAATTAGTCATTCAAGTTTTTTTCTTTTATAATCTTATAATATGTGTTAAAATGTTTACAGGAGAAATTTATGAAAAAAATTATTTTATTAATTTTAGATGGTTTTGGAATTAGAGAAGGTGAGAATGGTAATGCTATTAAAATGGCAAACTTACCTAACTTAGCTAGAATAATGTCTGATTATCCTGTTTGTGAATTAGAAGCAAGCGGAGAAGTAGTTGGCCTTCCTAAAGGACAAAGTGGTAATTCTGAAGCATGTCATATGACAATTGGTTGTGGTAGAACTGTAGAACAACCTTTAACACTAATAAATAATAAGATTAAAGATAAAAGTTTTTTTGAAAATGATGTTCTGCTTGATTTAATTGATTTTGTTAATGATAATAATTCTACACTTCATATGATAGGGTTAATATCTAGTGGTAATGTTCATTCTAGTATGGAACACTTCTATGCTGCGCTTGCACTTGCTAAAATTAAAAAAGTAAAGAGTGTTGTTTTTCATTTTATAACTGATGGTAGAGATTCTCTTCCAATGAGTGGTAATAAATTAATAAATGATTTTATGGCTAAAGCAAATAAATTAGGCCTTGGAACTATTGGAACTATATGTGGTAGATATTATGCTATGGATAGGGATAACAATTATGATAGAGTTAAAAAGGCTTATGATGCTATAGTATATAATGTTGGAAATAATTTTAGTGATTATAATAGATGTATGGAACTTCATTATAAAAATGATATAACTGATGAATTTATTAATCCTAGTATAATTACTAAAGGAAGTAATATTAAAGAAAATGATGGGGTATTATTTTTAAATTATAGACCTGAGAGAATTAGAGAGTTAATATCTGCATTTACTGATGAATCATTTAATATGTTTAATGTAAAGAAGTTTAAAAATGTTAGATTTGCTTCTTTATATAGTATAGGTGATAATATCGATGGAGCTTATACTAATGAACCTATATCAGGTACATTTGGTAGATATTTAGCTGATCTTGGGTTTAAACAAGCCAGAATTGCTGAGAGTGAAAAGTATCCTCATGTTACATATTTCTTTGATGGAACTGAAGAGTTAAGTGATAAGAATTTATTTAAGATATTAGTTCCTTCACCTAAAGTTGCAAGATATGATATGAAACCTGAAATGAATGCATCTGAAGTTACTGAAGCTGTTCTAGATGCGATGGATGATGATTTTGATTTTATATTAGTTAATTATGCTAATCCTGATATGGTTGCTCATACTGGTAATATTCCTGCTTGTGTTAGAGCTCTTGAAGCTTGTGATGTTTGCATTGGACATATATTTGAAAAAGCACAAGAAAATTTCTATGAATTAGTTATAACATCTGATCATGGTAATATTGAGTATATGAAAGATGCTGATGGAAATGTAATTACAACACATACATGTAATAAAGTTCCATTTATAATTTGCGATAAAAATTATAAACTTAAAAAGAATGGTACTATTAAGGATATCATTCCTACTATAGTGGATGTTTATGAGATAAGTAAGCCAAAAGAAATGACTGGAGAAAGCTTAATAATTAAAGGAACGCCTTAGGGCGTTTTTAT
>CAVIUL010000094.1:0-6937 GCA_963645885.1 bacterium
TTAATGTATAAAGGAGGAAAAGAGAATGGAAAATTTAACAAATCAAGTTTTAAACCTAAAAAGTGGTAAAAAGTATTTTGTACTTAGACAAGCATCATATAAAGGCGTAACATACTTCTTAGGTGCTGAAATCACTCCTGATGGAGAAGACTTTACAAATCAATTCGTATTTTTTGAAGATATTAAAAGGGATGGCAAATCTTTAGTAAAAGAAGTTAAAGATCCTGCAATACTTCAAGTATTAGCAAAAAATATTAAATTAGATTAATGAATAAAAAAATAAAAATCCTTTCAATATATAATTGAAAGGATTTTTTTATGGCAAAGAATAAAGTAGAAATAACAGGAATTAATACAAGCACTCTTAAAACGTTAAACACTGAAGAGATGAATAATTTATTTATTGAACTTCAAAAAGGTAACAAAAGTGCTAAAAATACCCTTATAGAGGGAAATTTAAAATTAGTATTAAGTATATTAAAGAAATATCAAAATAGATGTGATAATCTAGATGATTTATTTCAAATAGGAACAATTGGTTTAATAAAAGCAATTGATAATTTTGACCTATCTTTTGGAGTAAAATTTAGTACATATGCAGTTCTAATGATAGAAGGAGAAATAAAAAGATATATAAGAGATAATAATCAAATAAGAATATCTAGAACTATAAAAGAACTCTCATACCAAATAATAAACTACAAAGAAACATATCTTAAAAATAACGGAGTATACCCAACTAATGAAGAAATATGTGAATACTTTAATATTACACCATATGAACTATATAATGCATTATCTTCTCTAACGGAACCAATGAGTATATTTGAATCAATATATAATGATGGAGGAGATACAATATATTTACTAGATCAACTAGAAGATAAAACTACAAAAGATTTAAATGAACTTTTAGCTCTTAGAGAAGCATTAAGTAAAATAAAAGATAGAGAAAGAATAACTATAGAAAAAAGATATTTAGAAGGACTAAATCAATCAGAAATAGCAGACTTTCTAGGAGTAAGTCAAGCACAAGTATCAAGAATAGAAAATAGTGCTTTATCTAGTATTAAAAAACTTATATTGTAATATACTTTAATATGAAATTATCAGAATTACAAAGAAAAGATATTATAAATATAAAAGATGGTAAAAAAGTCGGAAGAATTATAGATGTTGAATTCGACCCATCTAATGGATATATGATAAAGTTTGTTATTGAAAGAACACATTTCGTAAGAAGCTTATTAAGTACAAGTGAAAATCTATCAATAAAGTTTACTCAAATCAAAAAATTAGGAGAAGACGTAATACTTATAGATATATCTTAGAAAATATGTTAAAATACAAATTATGAAAAAGAAATATATTATCATTAGTTTATTAATTTTATTATTAATATTATTTGATCAAGCAATCAAATTGTTAGTATTAAAAACTATAGTAAATTCTCCAGTTATCATTATTGATAATTTTTTAAAATTTATATATGTTAAGAATACTGGCGCAGCATTTGGTTTTCTTGGTAATAGTACAAATTTATTAGTAATATTAACAGTAATGCTTCTTTATTATTTAATTAATGAAATAAGAAGAAATATAGATTCTAAGTTATCAATTGTATCTCTTTCTTTAATAATAAGTGGAGCTATAGGAAACTTAATAGATAGAATATTTAGAGGATATGTAATTGATTATATTTCTTTTACATTATTTAATAGAGAAATGGCTGTATTTAATGCAGCGGATATATTTATAACATTTGGTGTTATATTACTTATGTATATTATAATAAGGGATGGTAGAAGTGAAAGAATTAGTAGTAGAAGAAAAAGATAATTTAAAAAGATTAGATATATTTTTAACAGAAAATACTGAAGAAAGCAGAAACTTTTTATTAAAGAATATTAAAAGTGGTAAGATAACTGTTAACGATAAAGTTGTTAAAGGTGGATATACTTTAAAAGTAGGGGACATTATCAAAATTGGTGATTTAAGTGTAGACACTACTGTTAAAGGAGAACAAATTCCATTAGATATTCTTTATGAAGATGAATATATCATGGTTGTAAATAAAAAGAGTGGTATGGTAGTTCATCCAGGTAATGGAAACTATACAGGCACTCTTGTTAATGCATTAATGGGTTACACTGAAGATTTATCAAATGAAGGTGGAGATAATAGATGTGGTATCGTCCATAGAATTGATAAAGATACTTCAGGAATACTTTTAATAGCTAAAACAAATGAAGCTCATAGAATACTTTCAGAAGACTTTAAAAACAAGAATATTAAAAGAAAATATATAGCATTAGTCAATGGAGTTATTGACAATAATAAAGGTAAGATTGTAGCTCCAATAGGTAGAAGTAAACAAGATAGAAAGAAAATGTGTGTTACTGATGAAAATGCAAAAAAAGCAACAACTAATTTTACAGTATTAGAAAGATATAAAAATGCAACACTAGTAGAATTAATTCTAGAAACAGGAAGAACACATCAAATAAGAGTTCATATGGAATATATAGGACATCCAGTAGTAAACGACCCAACATATGGAAAGAGAAAATTAATAAATGACTATGGTCAAATGTTACATGCAGAATACCTAGGTTTTAATCATCCAATAACTAAAGAGTTTATGGAATTCTCATGTCCTCCAGAAAAAGAATTCATGGAAATACTAGATATGTTTAAAAATTCATAAAATAAACAGTAGCCATTAATATAAAAGCATATATACTATAAATAATATAAGGTATCAAAAAATATGAAGAAGTTTTTGATATCTTTTTAGTCTCAATAAATAAGAATATTGTTGATAACATAACTATAGTAGTAATCGCAAATCCTAAGAATGGACTCATCAAATAAAAGAAGAAATACATAAACAATTGATTAGCAAAATAATTAGTAAGCAGTATATATAAATAATCTTTATTTTGAAGAATTTTAACTTTATTACAGATAATAACAATGCTTATAGTATTTAATATATATATTAAAAACCAAATAATACTTATCCATTTACCACTAAGAGCAAAACTAGGTAATTTAAGCATACTGTAAAATACCGCATCATATTTAAAGATTAATCCGCTAAGTAACCAAAAAAATAGTATAATAATAAATAATAGTATTTGTTTAAGATATGTTTTCGTTTTTTATCACCTCTTTACTAATACTATGATTAATAGTAAAATATTATTATTGAAAGGAAGCATTATGAATATAAAAATAGATAAAAAAGATGATGTTATATTAAAAATATTACATTATTTTATAACAGAAGAAGATTATAAACCAATAATTATAAATGGATTAGAAAATGAAATATGGCTTGAAAATATGCAAAGCGATTTAAAACTAATTAGAATAAATACTAACTATATACATAATGAAGAACAATTAAAAACAGATATGTATAAAGCACAAAGTATAATGAAAAGTATAAAAAGAAATACTTTTTCACTAAGAATGAATATGTTAAATTTACTTTTAGATACAGGTGAAAGTGTAAAAGTAATGGATACTAAAAATATTGAAACAATAAAAGTAGATGAAATAAGTGATTTTAAAAAGAATAAAGTAGTCAAAGAATTCTTTCCAAAAGTTAGTGATGCTGAACTAACTGATCAAGTAGATCCTGTTGAATTCTTTAAATTAACTGAAGACATGAATCAAAAAACAATAAAAAACGAAAAGAAACTTGCTAAAATATTCAGTCAAAAGAAACCAGTTGTTACTTATGCATTAATTGTATTAAATATCATGGTATATTTATTTATGACATTATACGACTTAGATGGAACGTATTTCTATGCACTAGCTAATAATTATGAATTTGTTCAAAATGGTCAAATTTATAGATTATTAACTTCTATGTTCTTACATGCTGATATTATACATATTGGATGTAACATGTATGCTTTATATATTTTAGGACCACAAGTAGAAAGATACTATGGTAAAACTAAATTCTTACTTATATACTTATTAAGTGGAATATTAGGAAGTATATTTAGTTGTGCATTTATGAGTGCTGATACTATAAGTATGGGAGCATCAGGAGCAATATTTGGACTTCTTGGAAGCATAGCATACTTTACTTACTACTATAGAGCAACACTTCAAGGATTATTAAGAAGCCAAGTATTACCAGCTATATTACTAAACTTAGCAATTGGATTCATGGTACCAGGAATAGATATTTCAGGTCACATTGGTGGTTTAATTGGTGGAGTTTTAGTATCAATGGCAATCGGAATAGGGGATAAAGGAAGAAAAACAGATCAAATAAATGGAATAATAGTATTCATACTTATGACACTTGCAATGCTATATATGGTATACGTTAAGTAAATGTTTGGATACAAAGTATTTTATAAAGGTTTAAAAGATAGTTATGGAAATGAACATACATTAGGTACAAAGTACAAACTAGATGGAGAAGTAAAGTGGAGTCAAAATGGATTTCACTTTTGTAAAAGACCTGAAGATACTCTAAGAAATTTCGATGACTTTAATAATGAATTAGAAATAGCACTTATAGAAGCATCAGGAAATATAGTAGAGTATGATGATGAATACTATGGATATTATGATATGTTTGCTAGTAGTGAATACAAAATAATAAGAGTCATGAGTAGAGATGAAATTGTAAGAAATGTATTAACCTCAAAAAATATACTTAGACAAAAAAGATTACTTGAAAGAATGAGATTAACAGAAAGTCAATTAAAGCATTTCAAAGGATTAAGTACAGAACTAGATGATGTAATTAGTTATTATCAATATCATGACACAGAAGTATATCAAAGAAAATATAAAAAAAGCTGACTATAAATCAGCTTTATTTTTTTATTAAATTTTTCTATATAAACCAATAGCTTTACCAAGAATAGTAACATTATTTAAAATAATAGGTTCTAAAAAATCATTTTCAGGTTGAAGTCTTATATGGTCACTTTCTTTATAAAATCTTTTTAATGTTACTTCATTTTCATCAGTCATAGCTACAACTATTTCACCATTATTAGCATTACTTTGTTTTTTAACAATTACAATATCTCCATCGAATATTCCAACGTTTATCATGGATTCACCATTAACTTCTAAAGTAAATACATCGTGATTCTTTGGAACAAACTCTTTAGGTAATGAGAAATATTCATTAGGATTTTCTATAGCCTCAATTGGATTACCAGCAGCTACTTTTCCAAGTAGTGGAACAGATACTACTTCTTCATCCTTAATAGCATATTCATTTGGAACATTTAATTCAATAGTTCTAAATTTACTTTCAGTTTGATTTATATAACCTTTTTTAGTTAAATTTTTTAAATGTACAAACATAGTAGCAGTACTATTTAAATTACATATTTTACATAACTCTCTAATAGTAGGTGCGTATCCTTTTTCTGCCATAAATTTTTTAATATTAGTAAGAATTATCTCTTGCTTATTAGTAAGTTTTTCCATAAAATCACTTCCTAAATAAATAATATCATACAAATATTTGTTTGTAAATGCTATTTCCTAAGTTTTCTTATTAAAGTTTCTCTTAAATCTATTAAATCTTTTTCTTCTATATATGGTAAAAACTCACTAGGATAAATTATCTCATCTGGAAATCCAAATATATCATCAACATAATCACAAAGTCCACCTTTAAACACAGGACTAAACAATTCTTTCAAAGCTTCCTCAGGTAAAGTTTTTGCTAGTTCCATAATATTCATCTTTGCTAAGTAGGATAAAGATAGTTGAGATAAAAGTCTATGTGATGCTGCAACTTTAAATTTAAATCCATCACCATCATATTCATCTTTAAATCTAACAGAGTCCATATCTACTATCTTAATATCACCATTTCTATTAATCATATTGTTATCAGGATGTATATCCCAAAAAACAATTCCATCTTTGCTTAATCTTTCTATTGCAACAGCAATCTTTCTAGCAAGTTTTAGTTTATCTTTATAAGGCATATTTTTACTAAAAATTAGTTTAGTAGAAGGCACATAATCTTTTAAATATGTCATTCTAAAACCAAGAAAATCATATTGAGGAGTATATATAATACCATTAGGTGTAACACAATCAGGATTATTGTATAAAGATAATCTCTCTACAGTTCCTTCTCTAGTAAGTCTATTTCCATGCAAAAGAATTTTATATAAATTATCCTCATCTGGAATATATATATCACTCTCATGATGAATTGAACTTCTTAGAGTAGGATATACACTTAATTCTCTTTCTGTTTTAAATATCTTTTCCATACTTTCCCCTATAAATAAGAGTATAATACTATATTTATTTTAGAAAATCAATTACTTAATTTAATAAAACTTTAATAATGCTTCCTTCTTTAACTCTAGAGTTAACATTTGGAGTAGTATCAATTACTTTATCTCCATCACCAACAAATTCAATTTTAAATCCATTAAGAAGCTTGCGGGCTTCTTTTTTAGTTTTGCCAATCACATCAGGTATCATAACATATTTAATATCATCCCATCTATATACTTTAGGAAGCCCACTTGTATCTTCTTTTAAATCATAAATTGATATTATATCTTTAAGTACATTACGAGCTATTGGAGCACTTACAACACCACCATATTGAGTGACACCTTTGGGGTGATCAAGAGCAATATAGATAACAAACTCAGGGTCATTAGCTGGCATAAACCCAATGAAAGAAAGTACATAGTTACCACTCATGTATCTTCCATCACTACCAACTTTTTGAGCAGTTCCGGTTTTACCACCAACTCTATAGTTTTCAATATATGCGTTCCTTCCACTACCATTTGCAACAACACTTTCAAGAGCATACTTAACAACATCACTAGTTTCTTTAGTTATAACATTTTTTCTTTTAATAGTTGGACTAATACTTTTATCTCCAACTTCACTAACTACATAAGGA
>CAVIUL010000095.1:0-6874 GCA_963645885.1 bacterium
TATTAAGAGTCTTTTATATTGTATAAATCTATATAGTTTGGTTCTGAACCTTTTTCATAGTAGCAAACAAATCCATTACTATTTATTTCACCTGAGATTGGGTCTATTGCTGCAGCTGTTATACCTTTTGGTATATCATACCATTCATTTTTATTATCTTTAATTGTACTTATTGTTTTAGCCCAAATCTTTTTTGTGATTTTTGAGTCTTTTGATTTAACCTCACTATTATCATCGTTACCTGCCCATACTAGCATTAGATAATCTTTGTTATATCCGACTGTCCAGTAGTCTGTTTTAGTACTACCACTTTTTGCTGCATATTTACCTTTTAATTCATTTGAAATACTTACTAATGTAGGTGAAGTATAATTAATTAAACTATAATTATATGTTGATGTTAGTAAGTTGTTAAGAATATATACATATTTTTTATTTAATACATAGTCATTAGTATATTTATATTCATATAGTATTTTACCATTGTTATCTGTTATTTTTTCAATCAAATGAGGTGTTTCATGTTTACCTTCGTTTGCTAATGTTATAAATCCATTACTATAATCAATCATATTTATTTCAGTTGTTCCAAGTGCTGAAGATGCATTTTCTTTTACCTCTGTTTTAATTCCTACTTTTTTAGTTATTTTGTTTAATGAATCTGTGCCTAAGAATAAGTGTGTTTTCATAGCATATATATTGTCTGAGTAAGCTATTGCTGTTAGCATAGATATATTTTTATTAGCATAGATGTTTCCTGCATTTTTAGGAGAATACATGGTGTCTCCAAGATTAAATGTAGTTCTTTCACTTAAAAACGTACTAGAGGGCGTAAAACCATTCTCTAAAGCACTATAGTATAAAAATGGTTTAATAGTTGATCCAACTTGTCTTTTAGAAGAATAAGCTCTATTATATTGTGATTTTGAATATTCTTTTCCACCAATTAAGGCTACTATTTTACCATTACTTGGCGTTATTACGACAGATGCAACCTGTAAACTTGAGTTCTTCATTTCTTTATCTATGTTATTTTCTAAGTTTTTTTGCACATCTTTATCTAAATTTGTATATATTTTAAGGCCTTCCATATCTAAGAGTGATGATGGTATTTCTTTTATATTAGATAGTTCTTTTAGTACTGCATCTCTATAATAATATATACTTGATAATTCAACTTTATCGTTTTTAGCATAGAAATTTAGTGGTTCATTAATTGCTTCATTCATTTCATCTTTTGAAATATATTTATTCTTTACCATACTTATAAGTACATTTTTTTGTCTTTCTTTGGCATTCTCGTAGTTAGTTACTGGATTATAATAACTAGGATTTTTTGGTATTCCTACTATGATAGATGCTTCTGCTAAAGATAGGTCTTTTGGTTCTTTATTAAAATAGTATTTACTTGCTTCTTTTATTCCATAATTTCCCGCTCCAAAATCTATTGTATTTAAATATCCTTCTAAGATTTCATCTTTTGAATAGTGTGTCTCTAATTCTAAAGTAAGAAGTGCTTCTTGTATTTTTCTTTCCCATGTTTTATCAAACGTTAAGTAAAGATTTTTAATATATTGTTGTGATATAGTTGAAGCTCCTTCTTTAAGTTTTTTACTTTTTAAATTTACTAACATCGCTTTCGCTATTCTTAAATAATCAAATCCTTTATGGTTATAAAAGTTTTTATCTTCAATAGAAACTATAGAATTTTTAACATAGTCACTTATATTATTTAGCTCTACATAATCATTTTTTTCTCTTTCTTGGAATAAATCATTACCATATTTGTCATAATAAGTTATGCTCTTACTTGTATTAATATTAAACTTAGGTGTGATAAAAGCATAAACATAAAGACTTAAAATTATTATAATAATAGAGAAAAATGTGAATATAAATATTTTAGTTAGTAATAGTAATTTTTTCATATCATTTACACCATTAATTATTATGTATTGTAAATCTAAAAAAAATACTTGATTTATATAAAAAAATATGTATAATTTTAAGGGAAAGAAAAATTAGTCTTAAGGAGGCTTTAATTAATGAAATTTAAAACTGTAAATAAAGAAGATTTAGAGACAATGCCATTTGATGACATTGCTTATATAATATTAAAAGAAAAAGGAAAAAAGATGAAGATTAATGACATATTTAAAATAATATGTGATGAACTTAATCTTGGAGAAGATGCATTTGAAAATCAAATAGCAGATTTCTTTGCATTACTTGCTACTGAAAAAAGATTTATACAACTTGAAAAGGGATATTGGGATTTAAGGGAGAATCATACAGCTGAAATTAATATCAAAGAATTAGAAGAAGAACTTGAAGATGATGATGTAACTGAAGAAAAAGAAGATGAAGATGTAGAAGAACATGAAAGTGACTTCTATGATGATATTGATGAAACTGATGATGATGATACAGATGATGACTTAAGAGATTTAGTTATCGTTGATGAAGGATATGAAGACGAATCAGACTTGTAGCGATACTTTCTTAAATATTTGATAAAGGAGAGGAAAATATGAAAGAAAGATTAGAAATAATACAAGAAAGATACAATAATTTAAATGAAGAGTTATTAAAACCTGAAGTTTATAATGATTATAAAAAGATGCAAACTATATCTAAAGAAAAGAACTCTATTGAACCAATAGTAGAAGCTTATAAAAAATATAATACTGTTCTAGATGATATAGAAGCAGCTAAAGAGATGAGTAAAGATCCTGAAATGAAGGAATTTGCTTTAGAAGAAATAGATAATTTACATAAGGAAAAAGAAAGTTTAGAAAGTAAATTAAAAATTATGCTTTTACCAAAAGACCCAAATGATGAAAAGAATGTTATCATTGAGATTCGTGGTGCTGCTGGAGGAGATGAAGCTAATATCTTTGCTGGAGATTTATTTAGAATGTATACTAAGTATGCTGAAAAACAAGGATGGAAACTTGAAGTAACTCATGAAGTACCTGGTGAAAGTGGTGGATACTCACAAATAGAATTTATGCTTAGTGGAGAAAGTGTTTATTCAAAACTTAAGTATGAAAGCGGAGCTCATAGAGTTCAAAGAGTACCTGAAACTGAATCTGCTGGTAGAGTACATACAAGTACTGCGACAGTATTAGTTATGCCAGAAGCAGAAGAAATAGATGTAGAAATCAAAGATAGTGATATTAGAATAGATATAACTCGTAGTAGTGGTGCTGGAGGACAATGTGTAAATACAACTGATTCAGCTGTTAGAGTTACACATATTCCAACTGGTATAATTGTTTATTGCCAAGTAGAAAGAAGTCAAATAAAGAATAAAGAAAGAGCACTTCAAATCTTAAAGACAAGATTATTTGATTTAAAACAAAGAGAACAAGATGAAAAACTTGGTAATGAAAGAAGAAGTAAAATAGGTACTGGAGACAGAGCTGAAAAGATTAGAACATATAACTATCCACAAAATAGACTTACTGATCATAGAATTAACTATACAGTAATGCATTTAGATAAAATTATGGAAGGTGACTTAGAAGACTTAATTAATGCATTAATTGCTGAAGATGAAAGAATGAGACTTGAAGAACATAATGATTAATAAAATAATGTCTTTAGGATTTAGTCGTCCTGAAAGTGAAGAATTAGTTAAAGTAAGTAAAAATATTGAAAAAGATTATCAAAAATTATTAGAAGGTTATCCAATACAATACCTTATAGGATACGTCGACTTTTATGGATATAAAATAAACGTTAACGAGAATGTTTTAATACCTAGATATGAAACTGAATATTTAGTAGAGAAAACTATAAATTATTCTAAAAAAATGTTTGATGGTAAATTAGATATACTTGATTTAGGTACTGGTAGTGGTGCTATAAGTATTGCTTTGGGTAAAAAGTTAAACTCTAATGTTACTGGAGTAGATATATCTGGTGAAGCTTTAGAAGTTGCTAAAAATAATGCTATTCAAAATGAAATAAATATTAATTTTATTAAAAGTGATATGTTAGAAAATGTAACTGGTAAGTATGATATAGTTATAAGTAATCCACCATATATAGATACAGAAGAAAAAATAATGGATTCTGTAAAAAAATATGAGCCTCATTTAGCACTTTATGCTGAAGATAATGGATTATATTTCTATAAGAATATACTTTCTAATATTAAACCATATTTAAAAGAAAAATTTATTATAGCTTTTGAAATAGGATGGTGGCAAGGAAAGTTAATAGAGACGATAGCTAAAGAATATTTTGAAGATTCTAAAGTTTTAACCCTTAAAGATTTAACTAATAGAGATAGATATATATTTGTAATAAATGAATAAAATAATAGAAAACCAACCAATATTAAATTGAAAGGTTGGTTTTTAAATGAAAAAAATAATATATGGTATATTGATAATTGTGATGATACTAGTTGTTTCTAAGCCGAGATATGACTTAAGTGGAGACATGGTAAGATTTAGAGTTATACCCAATAGTAATTCTTCTAAGGATATTTTAATTAAAGAGCAAGTTGTTAACGAGTTATCAACATTATTATTTAAAGATGCTAATGATATTAATGAAACACGTAATAATGTAGTTAATAATTTAGATAAAATAAATAATAGTATAGATAAAGTATTTAGTGAAAATAATTATAATTTGAAATATAAAGTTAAATATGGTATGAACTATTTTCCTAGTAAAGAATATAATGATATTAGGTTTGAGGCAGGAAATTATGAAAGCCTAGTAGTTGAAATAGGAGAAGCAAAAGGTAATAATTATTGGTGTATTTTATATCCACCACTTTGTATGGTTGATTATGAAAAAGATACTAAAATAGAATATAAATCTAAAATTATGGAGATACTTTCAAATTTATTCTAATGTAAACACTGCCTAAAAACTGTCTAATTAATTGATAAAATCTTTATTTAATAGTATATTATAAGTAGAAAGGCATGGTGTTTATGTCAAAGACAACTATAGAAGGTAACCATAGGTTATCTGGAGAAATTAAAATTAGTGGAGCTAAAAATAGTGCGGTTGCTTTAATTCCTACTGCATTACTTGCTAAAACTAAGAGTGTTATATATAATGTGCCTACTATTAGTGATATTGAGTACTTGATAAAAATATTAGAGTTACTTAATTGTAAAGTTGAACATAAAGAAGATGCATTATATATAGATTCAACTAATCTTGAAAATAAACCAATACCTGAAGAATTAAGTGTTCAAATGAGAGCATCATATTATTTTATGGGAGTTTTACTTGCTAAGTTTGGAAGAGTTGAAATGTCTTTTCCAGGTGGATGTAATATAGGAGCAAGACCAATTGATATTCATATTAAAGGTTTTGAACAACTAGGAGCAAAGGTTGAAATAATTAAGAATAGATATATTATTACAGCTGATAAATTAGTTGGTAAGAGAATATATTTTGATTTTCCTAGTGTTGGAGCTACAATAAATGTTATGCTTGCTGCTGTTGGTGCTGAAGGAACAACTATTATTGATAATGCTGCTATGGAACCTGAGATTGTTAATGTAGCGTCATTCTTAATTAATATGGGTGTTAAAATCACTGGTGCTGGAACAAAACGTATTGAGATAGAAGGCACTAAGAATTTAGACAATGGTGTTATTGAAGTATTCCCTGATAGAATTGAAAGTGGAACTTATATAATTATAGGTGCTTTACTTGGAGATAATTTGAGAATTAAAGGAATCATAAAAGAACATATTGAGGCATTATTAATGAAACTTAAAGAAATTGGAGTTGAATATACGATAGATGCTGATGTTCTTACGATATCTAAGTGTGAACATTTAAAACCAACATATATTAAAACATTAGTATTTCCTGGTTTTCCAACAGATTTACAACAACCTATGACAACATTATTAACACAAGCAGAGGGTAAATCTATAGTTGAAGAAACATTATATGAAAATAGATTTAAAAATACATATGATCTTAATAGAATGGGTGCAATTACCAATATATTAAGTCTTAATAAAATTGAAATTAAAGGTCCTCGTAAGTTAAAAGGTACTAAAGTTATTGCTACTGATTTAAGAGGTGGAGCGTCATTATTGATTGCTGGTCTTATTGCAGATGGTATAACTGAAATAGAAAGTAGTGAATATATTTTAAGAGGATATGGCGATGTTGAAAAGAAACTTGCAAATGTAGGTGCTAAAATAAAAGTAACTGAGTAATATTTATTAGGTGATATTAATCATGAAAAAAAATAAATTACTAGTTATTTTTTTCTTGTCTTGTTTATTCTCATATATAATTTATAATTATACAATTAATAATAGAATTGATGTATTAGTTTTAGGAGACAATTATTTAATAAACAGCAAATATAAAACATATGATAAGTATTTGCTAGATAAATATTATAATATTAATGATTTTAACAAGTTATTCACAACTGATAATGGAACTTATAAAGATATTATTAACAATATAAAGAACAATTATTTTGTATATGAAAAAGGTAAAAAAGTATATTTAAATCAAAAAATTACTGAGTCTGACTTGATAATTTTAAATGCTAATAATGATAATTATTTTGAAAAGTGTTCTAAAGGTAAATCTATTATAAGAAAATATAACGAAAGTGTTATTGAAGATATAAATGCTTTAAAAGAAATAATTTCTAAAATAAGTGCGGCTAAAGTAATAGTTATATCTAACTATTGTTATAATGAAAATTATCAATTAAATGATGGTGATATTAACTTAAATAGTTTATATTTTAAATATCAAAATAATAAAAGTAAACGTTTAAATGATAAAGTTAATTATCAAATATATAGTGAAATAGTTAAGAATATAGGTTAATAGATATGTTAAATTAATATTTTGTACT
>CAVIUL010000096.1:0-6840 GCA_963645885.1 bacterium
TTATCTTACATTAAAAACCTCTTTTTATAAAGTGTCCAAAATAGGGTTCACTTCATTATTTCTCTTTTATTTTGTTTTCTACGTATTGAAAAAATAGTAATTAGTGTGCTATAATTAATTAGAATAGAGTGATATAAAATTTGGAGGAATAGAGAATGAATAATATTTTGGTCGGGGTTAAAAGATTTTTTAAGAATAAAAACACTGTTACTATTTTTGCAGTTGTGGTTTGCTTAATAATAATTTATTTTGCATATTCATACAGAATTAAGAAAGCAACAGAACCAACTATGGTTCCTTATGCGACTCGTAATTTAGAACCTAGAACTCTTATAACAGCTGATATGGTTGGTACTAGAAAAGTGCCAGGAAGTATCGTTACAGCTAACGTTATTACAGAGAGTGGTTTGATCGTTGGAAAATATGTAAGTAATGAAGTTGAAATACCAATTAATAGTTTATTTTATGCGAATACATTATTAACTTGGGAAGAATTACCTAGTAGTATATATGGTGATATTCCTGAAGGAAATACAATTGTTGCTTTACCAGTTTCATTAGAATCAACTTATGGTAACTCAATATTCCCAGGTAATTATATTGATTTATATTATTCTGGTACTGATTATGATGGTAAAATACTTGTTGGTAAATTCATTGAAAGTATTAGAGTTATGACTGTTACTGATTCAAGTTTCAATAATATATTTGAAAAAACTACAAGTATGTCTCAACCTTATTATCTAATATTTAATGTTCCTGAAGATATGCACTTACTTTTAAGAAAAACATTATATGTAGGAGGTACATTATTCCCAGTACCTAGAAATGCTAAATATTCTGAAAATCCTAAAGAAACTCGTATTGTTAGTTCTTATATTCAAAATTTAATATTATCTAAGACAGTTGATGTAAAAGAAGAAGATTTAAAAAATATAAATGTAAATGGAGGAGGTAACACTGATGCAAACTAAAACTAATCCATTAAAAAAACTTTTAGGTAATAAAGGTGTTGTTACTATTGCAGCTTGCGCTTTATGTCTTGTTATTTTATTCTTTGCATATAGATATAGAGTAGATAAAGCTATTAATGCTATTAGTGTTCCATATGCTTTAAGAGACATAAAAGCTAGAACAGAAATCTCTAAAGATGATGTAGGTGTAGTTAAAGTTGCATCATCTATGGTTACTGATAATGTTATTAGAAGTGAAAATAACGTTATTGGAAAATATGTTAATTATAATACTTTTATTCCTGCTGGTAGTTTATTTTATACTTCTTCAGTTGTAACATGGGATACAATGCCTGATTCAGCTTGGAGTAATATTCCTGAAGGATATACAATTGTTTCATTCCCAGTTAGTGAACAAACTACTTATGGAAACTCAATATTCCCTGGAGATAAAATAGACATATATTATTCTTCATATGATAGTGGAAAGCTTGTTTATGGTAAGTTAATCGAAGGTATTGAAATTCTTGCAGTTAAAGATAGTCAAGGAAATCATATATTCAAGAAAAGTGCTTCTCAAACTAATGCTGCTGCCTTGATATTTGCTGTTCCTGAAGAACTTCACTTGTTATTTAGAAAAGCTTATGCTACATCTGGTGCTCAAAGTTTAATACCAATACCAAGAAATGCAAACTATAATCCAACAACAACTATTAGTAGTGATTATTTAAAGAGCTTAATACTTGCAAATACTAGAGAAGTACCTCTTGATTATATTGATGATACTACTGATGGTGATGATACAAGTAATGATAATAACGATAATAGCAATAACAATATAGATGTTGCAGAATAGAAAAAGAAGAAAGAAGGGAAAAATTAATGGAGGATGCTGTATTTTCGCAAATTGATTTCGGGTTATTAATGCCTCTGTTAGACGATGATGATGTAACCGATATATCGTATTCTAATAATGGTCAATTATGGATTAAAACATTGTCTCAAGGTGTAAAACCAGCTCATATTGATGGACTTAATAATGAAGTAATGGAAAAATTAGCATTTCAATGTTCAAATGTTATGGGTAAAACATTTAATATGGCTCATCCATTACTTGATGCCGAAAGTGCTGAGTTACGTCTTAACTTTGTACATGAATCTATTGCTACTAATGGAATAGCTGTACTAATAAGAAAAACTCCAGCAAAGATAAGATTAAATAAAGATAAATTAGTTAAAGAAGACTATGTATCGCTAAAACTTCATGATTTCTTAATGACTTGTGTTGGTGGTCACTGCAATATACTTGTAAGTGGAGAAACTGGTTCAGGTAAAACAGAGCTTGTTAAATATTTAGCAAGTCATATTAAGGAAGATGAAAAGATAATAACTATAGAAGATACACTAGAACTTCACTTGGATAAAATTTATCCAACTCGTGATATAGTTGCGATGAAGACAAATAATATAGCTTCGTATTCAGATGTTTTGGTAGCTTGTATGCGTCAGAACCCAAGATGGATTTTACTATCAGAGGTTCGTTCTGCTGAAGCTGTTCTTGCCGTTCGTAACTCAATTTCTTCAGGACACAACATTTTATCAACAATACACTCTGATAAAGCTTCAAGTATTCCAATGCGTCTTTATTCGCTACTTGAAAGTAGTCAAGATATTGACCAATTTGTCAAAGGTATGCATAGATATATTCAACTTGGTATACACGTTAAAGGTTTCTTTTCAAAGAAATATAATAGATTTCAAAGAGAGATTACTCAGGTTGTTGAGTTTTATGTAGATGATGAGACTAATGAAGCAAAAGTAAATGTATTATATGCTCGTGATTTGATGGAAAATGAAGTATATAACAATCCAACTTCTCACTTGATAGATTATTTAGCGTCTCAAGGAGTTATGATGCAAGATGATCCGTTTATTCCTAAGGGAAGTGAACTTCAAGATGCAACTGAATCTGGTGGACAAGAAGATGGAAGTTCTCAAAATGAAGTACCTGTTCAAGAAGAAAAACCAGTTGTTCAAGATGAAGTTAATAATCAAACTACTGAACAGGTTACACAAGAAGTAGTTAATACTGCTGATAGTCAAGTGACAACAAATCAAGTTCCAGCAACGCAAAATATAGAAATGATAGAAATTTAATAAGGAGGTATATATGTATATTGAAATATTAGTTATTGCTATAATAATTGCTTTCGTAATTTTATATCGTAAAAATACAGGCGATAACTCTTATAAGTTTATTGCTAAAACAGTAGGAAATACATATGAAAAATATGCTCCTTACTCATTTAAAGTTGTACGTGAGAAAGCAAAAGAGTTAGGTCAAGAATATACAACTCGTCAATATGTTATTCAAATTGCTATATTTGGTATTGGAGCTGCATTCGTTGCATATTTATATTTTTATAGTATTATTTGGAGTATAGTTTATGCTTGTCTTGCTATTATAGCAATTCCATATTTAACATATATGAGATGTAAAAAAGCATATAGTGAATTTATTTTCGAACAAATTCAAGTTTATACTACAAATGTTATTATGGAGTTTAATACAACTCAATCATTTGTAAAAGCTTTAGAAGGTGTTAGAGATTCACAAGTTCTTGAAGAACCTTTATTGGGTGATGTTAAAGAAATGATTCAAATGTCATATGAAAATGGTACTATTGATGAAGCTATAAGATTTATGAATGAAAAGTATGATTATTATGTTATTAAGAATATGCATCAATTATTCTTACAAATTACTAAAGAAGGTTCTAAGGATTCTGGTGAAGCTCTTGAAGGTATGCTTCAAGATATAGATATGCTTGTTGAAAGTGTATATCGTGATAGAATTGATAGAACAACATTCTATAAGCAATTCTGTACTTTCGGTGTTGCACTTTACTTGCTTGTATTATTAGTACAATTATTACTTGGTAATGATAGTTATTTACAACTAATTGAACAATGGTATGTATTGATATTACTTCATGGTGTAATATTAATTAATACATATTTCTTACTATCAGGTATTAAATATTACCATGAGGATGTAGGTGCTGAATAATGGAAATATTTATAGTAGGTGTTATAGTAATATTATTATTTAATTATCTAGGAACTTTTAACTTTAATAAATTCGTAGATGATAATAAAGTATTATTCTCAAAATTAAAAGAAGATGATTATGACTTTCTTCTTGTATCAAGATATGGTGAGAAAGTTGATGTTAATCAAATGTATCAAAAAAGAGTTAAGACTGCGATTATTACATTTTTACTAGGTCTTATACTTGCAATTACTAGTATTCAAAGTTTAAATTTTGCAATTAAACTAGTACTTGTATTTATTGCATCTTATTTGATGTTTAAGAGTGACTATAATAAAGTTAAAAATTATTATAAAGTTCATTTACATGATATAAATTTAAAATTACCATATTATTTAAAAAGTTTAGAAATCTTAATTCAACACTATACTGTTCCTGTTGCTATTACACGTAGTTTAGAAACAGCTCCTGAGATGTTTAAACCTGGACTTCGTGATTTAATAGCATCAATAGATGCTGGTGATTCTACAATAGAGCCTTATATGGCATTTGCTCGTAGATATCCTGTACGTGATAGTATGCGTATGATGAGACTTCTATATAGACTTAGTTTAGGTAGTCAAGAAAGAAAACAAGAACAATTAATAGTTTTCTCAAGAACTATTTCTAATCTTCAAAATAAATCAAGAGAAACTAAGTATAAAGAACGTTTAGAAAAGATGGAAAAGAAAACTATGACAATGCTTACTTCAACTGGAGCAGGTGTTATGGTCATTCTAGTTCTTGCTATTTTCCAAATGTTTGTAGCTGCATAGTGTAAATATATATTGATTTTAAATTTTCAATATTGTATAATTATTTTAGAAAGTAAAGGAGGAAATTAATAAATGAAAGAAGCTACTGGTGAATTAAATATGACAGTAATCACAATCATAGCTATTGCTGCTGTAGGTGCTTTATTCTATATATTTGTTTGGCCAATGATTCAAAAATCTATTGTTACTCAAACATGTAAAACTTATGGTAACGATTGGCAAGCTTGGGCTACTAACGATTCTTCTGTTAATGGTCAATCTGCAAATACTGGTTCAAATGCTACAGTAAAAGTATGGGTATGTTGTCCTGCTACTGTTACTGCTGCTCCAGCTTCAAAAGATGCTGGTAGAACTGCTGGTTGTGTAGATGCTAATTATGAATAATATTTAAAAAATGCTATAGGTGTCGTGGCTTATTGATGTCAATGGCATTTATAGCCTTTTTTTAGTTTAAAAAGTGTAAAGGAAGTGTGATATGAAAGAAGCGATGGGTGGTACTTGGCTAACTGGTTTAGTTATAGTATTTATATTCTTATTTGCAGGTTTTCTTGCTTATTCTATAAGTTATACTAAAGCTTTTAGAGTTAAGAATGAGATATTAAACTTAATTGAAAGAAATGAAGGCTTTACAAATTCTGCTAATGACTTAAATAATATTACTGATGATGCTTTAAAAAACGATTCTTCTGTTGAAGGAAAAGCTTTTGCTTATATTAAGTCTATGGGTTATAATTATTCAGTATTTGATGGAACTAATGATCCTTGTGCTAGCAATAATATTGGTGAAAAACAAAAGGGTGGTTATTGTTTGATTAAATATTGTCCTAAAGCTGGTGAAAGTGAAAAAGTATATTATAAAGTTACTACTTTTATTGCTCTTTCAATACCAATTATAAATGTTACTGTTAAGTTACCAATTTCAGGTGAAACAAAAGCGTTATATTATGACGTAAGTACATTTAAGTGTACTAATTAAATAGGGGAGATGATTTATAAATGAACGTAATGGTTTACAACAAGTATAAAGAACTTTTGATGGGTTTAAATATAGAAGTTATGAAATCCATGGAAGGTGTATTTAATGTAGATGAGATAATAGATACTTTTACTAATTTCTATTATGATAAAATGATTTTAGATATTACTGCTATACGTGATTATCAAAATACTGATAACTTGCAAAAATTAGCAATGAATATAAATATGGAGAATGTAATTTTACTACTTGATGATAGTCCGGAAAGTGATTCTAAGACTTATCTATCAAAATTAATATCTCTTGGTATTTATAATTTTACACGTAACGCTGAAGGAATTAATTATTTATTAGTTCATCCTCATACATATAGAGATGTTGTTAATATTCATAATTTACAAGATATAGATCCAGCTACTACTGAAGGAGATGCTAGCCTTGAAGGTGTAGGAACTTCTGGTGGCGGTAAAATGAAAATCATAGGATTTAAGAATATGACTCAACATGCTGGAGCAACAACTTTAATTTATATGATACGTAAGATGTTATCTCAAGTTAGAAATGTTGCTGCTATAGAAGTAAATAAAGTAGATTTCTTATATTTTAATGATAAAGATTTGGTAAGTACTATTTCAACTGATTTACCAAAAGAACTTATGAAAAAACAAATGTGTGACGTAGTTTTAGTTGATTTAAATGATTATGATGATGTTTCAATTTGTAGTCAAGTATATTATTTAATTGAGCCATCTACTATTATGATTAATAAAATGTTAAGAAAGAATAGAGCTGCATTAGAAACTTTAAAAAATGAAAAAGTTATCTTAAATAAATGTGTTCTTAATTCAGAAGATGTTGCTACATTTGAATATGAAACTAAATTAAAAGTATTTGCTGCTATACCACCTTGTGATGATAGACAAGAAAATATAGAACCTGTTAAAAACTTTATTAGTAAAATGGGTATTTAATTATTAAAACTATTTTGGTATAGTTGACAAATTTGTTAAAATTATATAAAATTTTATATAGAGAAGGAGATTT
>CAVIUL010000097.1:0-6482 GCA_963645885.1 bacterium
TTACATAACTCTGTTAATTTCATACAAAACACCTCATCTCGATAAATTGTGATTTAACAAGTTGATCAAATTTATTAATTTCAGTAGATTTAATATTTATCTGATTTGATAACTTATCCATTATTACACATATCTCATTTTGTTTATTAATATCAACAATTGGTAATATAATACTTTCTAGTCCATCTTTTGATATATGTTTTAATCCTGCACCTTTAAACTTGTTTTCAAGTAAATAAATATTTGATAATAAGTAATAATAAACAAACTTCATATTATATCCATCAAGTTTAATAATAAAATTATCAGTAGATGTTGCAAATTTTCCATTATAGTAATGTACTGTCGCATGTCCACCTGTTCCAATTATCAAGCATTCATCATCATATAAATAATCATTATAGAATTTATTCTGAATCGAACTGCTTGTAAAGAATGGATATAAACCATCTTCTAATCCTTCACCGGCTTTAATTTTAGATTTTGGAAGATAATGAATTATTTCTTTTATTAATTGATATTTCATTTAAGCATCTCTCCAAGTTCTTTAAGTCCTTTTTGAAATTCATCCTCCATATCCATTATTTCTTTAAGAATTACTTCAGGTTTTTCATATACTTTTTCTTCAACTTCTACTTCTTTATATTTATTTAAAGTTAAAGAACAATCGTCTTTTAATAAATCTTCTTTAGCAACTGTAAATGCTTTATCATAATTTATTTCTTTACCTTCTTTATAATCATTAACAACTTTTATAATATCTGGTATCTCATTTCCACTAATTGGCTTTCTTTGTGTTCCTAAAGAATAACCATCATTTGTTAATTCAACAAATATCACATCTTTCTTTTCTTTAGCTAATTTCTTATCTAATAATAGTATAGATGTTTTAACTCCAGCATATGGATTAAAAATACCACTAGGTAAACTTATTACACCAATTAAAGAATTTTCAATTAAATTCTTTCTTAAATCTTTATAAGCATTAGCAGTTTGGAAAACTATTCCTTCAGGAACAATAACTCCTGCTCTACCATTAACATTTAAATGACTTTGAATATAATCAACGAATAATACTTCTGCTCTATTAGCTTTAACACCAAATTTAGTATGAGGCTTTATACCACCCTTTGGAGTCATGAATGGTGGATTAGCTAAAATACAATCGAATTTATCATTCCATCTATCATCCATTGTTAAAGTATCATATTCATGTATTTTAGGTTCTGCAGCACCATGAAGGAATAAATTCATTTCTGCTATTTTAACCATTGATGGTTCAATATCATAACCACAAATATTATTTAAAATATCTTTCTTTTCTTCAAATCCTAACTTATCTCCCTCAACTTCTTCTGTATTATTTCTTAATATATGTTTATATGCAGAAATAAGGAATCCAGCAGTTCCACAAGCAGGATCTAAAACAGTATTTTCTTTTTGAGGATCAACCATCTCTACAATGAAATCAATAATATTTCTTGGAGTTCTAAATTGTCCTAAATCACCTTGTGATCCTAATACACTTAACAAGTATTCATATGCATCACCTAATTGTTCAGAATCACTATAGTCAAATTCTTTATCAATTATTTTTAAAAAGCTTGTTAATGTTTCTGGATCTCTATAAGGAACTGTTGCATTTTTAAATATTGATTTAAATGTATCTGGTAAATTTGGATGTGCATAGAATTTTTCTAATGCTTCAGTATATAAGTTATATCTAGTTTGAGCACCTATACTTTGACTCATTATTTTCTTCCATCCGTATTTTTCAAATTCTCCAGAGAAGAATGTTGCATTTCCTCCTAATGATATAGAAGCATAATCCATATCATCCATAAATTTATATAATAATGCTAATGTGATTTGTTCTACTTGAGTATTAGGCATTGGTATTTTACCAACAATAGTATCTCTTAAATCATCAATAGCTTTTTGTATGTTTTCTTTTGCCATATATTATATCCTCCTGAAATTATCACAATTAATGTTATTCTCTGATACATAATCTTTTATGTATTCTAATACTGGTTTATTACGTAATCTAATATCTCTAATTTCTAATAATACACCTTTCATTGCTGTATTAAATAATTGAGAATAATTACCACTATAAACTATTCTTCTAACATTTTCGTCAGTTACATATGCAGAGAATGCTTGTTCAATATTCTTAACATCTCTACCAGAATATTTTTCTAAATCATCTTTAGTTAATAATTTAAAGTTTTCAAATTCATCATATAATTTTTCTTTTCTAGATTTATATCCTGTTAATAATCCTAAGATATTTAAAGCTACTTCTCTTAACGTAATCTTTCTATCCATACCTAAAGATTCTTCAATCTTTTGAATATTATAATATTTCTCTGGCTTATTAAATACTTGTTCTTGAAGATATCTTTCCATCTTTTCAACATCTAATTCATCAATAATTTTTTGAGCTTCAGGAGTTTGTCTAACTTCTTCAGTAAATGTTTCGTAGAATTTTCTATCTATCTTCATTCCAGTATCAGGAACTTTTTCTTCCTCAATATTTAATAACGCATCAGCACCCATATTCTTAACAATATCAATAATTGAAGGTAATGGTGGATCTATTGCTAAATTAGCAGTTGGAATAACTGGTAGTTTAAGTTTTTCATCATAATTAAATCTTTCTTCAAAATATTCACAACTTGCGAAGAAATCAAATAATTTGAATGTATGTTTTTTAGATTCATTATTCTTTAATTTAAATGTATGAAGTCTAGTTCCTCTACCCTTCATCTGAATAAATTCTGTTGGGCTATATACAGGTCTCATTAAACCTATATTTAAGATATCCGTACAATCATATCCTGTAGTCATCATTGCAACAGTAACAGCCACTCTTGTTTTTGATGTTTCATATTCTTCATTCCATTTAGAATATCCATTTAAATTATTATTCGAGAATTGAATAGTCATTTGTTGTGCATCCATTACATTAGAAGTGATTTGAACGGCAAAATCTGAATTATATTTACCTGGGAACATTACATCAGCTAATTCATTTAAGATTTGAGCAATCTTTCTAGCATGAGCTTGATTAACACAGAATATAATTGATTTACCAATTTCATTAGTTATTGGATCTCTTAATGCATTTTCCATGAATGCTTTACATAATACAACGTTAGTAGAGTCTGAGAAGAATTTCTTTTCATAACTCTTTTCATTAAATACTTTTTTCTTTTCACCAAAACTATTAGTTATAGTAACATCAAAATTATTATCATCTGCATTTATTACTAAACCTTGATCACTTAATAATTGAGTTGTTATATCTGTTCTTGCATCAACTATAGTTGGATTAACTAATATTCCATCTTTTACACCATCATTTAATGTATAACTATATGTTGGAGTTCCAGAATCACAACCAAATATATGATATGTATCTAATAATATTCTTCTTTCTAATTCTCTTGGATCCTCTGAATCAAAATCTACACCTTTTAAATAGTTTTTAGGTGTTGCAGTTAATCCCAATTTATATCCTAAGAAATATTCAAATACAGCTCTATTACTTGTTCCTAAAGTTCTATGAGCTTCATCTGAAATAACTAAATCAAAATCAGTTGGATTAAATATTTTTTGATATTTGTTTTCTCCAGTAAATGATTGAATTGTACTAATTACAACATTTGCTGAATTCCAATCTTGTTTATTTTCTTTATATACTTCTACACTAATTCCATCTTTTGATAAATATCTTGTTAAATCTTTTTTAGCTTGATTTTCAAGTTCAATTCTATCAACTAGGAATAATACTCTTTTAGCTATTTCTCCTCTGATAAACATTTTGATAATACCAGCAGCAGTTAAAGTTTTACCTGTTCCTGTAGCCATTTCTAATAAGAACCTATTCTTACCATTTTTAATAGCTGTTTGAATAGCTTTAATTGCATCTAGTTGATAATATCTTAATACCCTTAAATTTTGATCCATACAATATTTAAATAATAATTCATCATCACCGCTTTTATAAGCACTTGATGTTTCTAGTGATGGATCTTGACTAGTAGCAACAAAATATTTATCAATATTCATATTAATAACAGTGTCTGTACTACTATTTAATGCTTTACTCTCTGTTAATGATTCATATGTAGGAAAAGTTGTTATTAATTCTGGATTACCTTTTTCAAGATTCCAAAAATAATGTTCAGACCCATTAGTTAAAATAATATATTTACATCTTAAACTATTAGCATATTTTCTGGCTTGTTCCTTTGCTTCTAATGGATGTATTTCTTCTTTTTTGGCTTCTACAACTACAAAAGGAAAACTTTGTTCATCTAATAATAAATAATCAACATAACCATTTCTTGTTCCGTTTTGAACTAAACCATCTAAGTCAGTTTGAGTTATTTTAACATTTGGCTCTAATTGAATATTAGCTTTTCCTTTTTCATTATCAAAGAATCTCCATCCAGCATCTTCTAATAATTTATTAATCTTAATTCTCGCTAGTGCCTCTTTCTCTAACATATTACTCACCACCTATTAGTTTCTTTAAAGAAACATTATCTTTATTCTTCCATTCAGTATAACCATTTGCATTTCTTCCTAAAATAGCAATTGCAGCCATTGAAGGAGATGAAAATAAATGATCATTTATATATACACCATCAACTAAATCAGTTGAACTTCTTTCTTTCTCAAAGAATCCATTTAATGATTTGGATAAACTGTCAAATACGCCTTCCTTAACTTTAGAACCTTTTAATACTACGAATCCTTCATCAGTTAATAAACCATGTGCATACTCAATGCCGTTGTTAGTTAAGTGAAGTGTTTTATCGTCTTTATCATTTTTATCAATCAAATTTATAAACAATTTATATCCAAACATATTAGAAATTATTTTAATTCTGTTTATAAATTTCTCTGCTCTAATTTCATCAGCATTACTAAGTGATGATTTTGTTGGGCTTGATTCATTTTTTATAACATATCTATTTGCTTGTTTACTTAATTCATATAATTCATGTTCAATATATTTAATGTGTGCTTTATTTAATGAATTATCTTTACTAACAAATACAATACACTCATTCCAAAAATCCTTATTCTTATTATGTTGAGATAATCTATTATAAATATCTTCGGCTTCACCTATATAAGCTATCTTATCAGCCGTGGTTTCATCATCACCAAATAATATATACACACCTGTATTATTAATATATTTTAATTGAGAAGCTTCTTTAAGTTTGTTTCTAGGTATTTTATAACTAATACCAAACCAATCATCAACAGTACATTCAATAATTCCATTTGGGTTTTCTTCTTCTAGAATAAATTGTAATACTTGTTTATTCATTATTTCCTCCTTATGACACTATGACGGAAAATATCGGTGTAGTCTACACCCCCTTTTTAATGTCATTCTGTCATTAATCTAATATATCGCTAACTTTTATATTGTAATATTCAGCTATTTTTCTTACTACTTCATTATTAAGTTTTCTACTTCCTTTTTCATATTTGTTATAAGTAGAAATATCAATTCCAAGAAAATTAGCAACGTCTTGTTGTGATTTTTTGTTATCAATTCTATATTGTCTAATTCTTAATCTTGCTCTAGCTTGAATCTTATTTTCAAGTCGATCTAATTCTTCAGGATAAGCCTTAATATTAGCAATAAAATGTGGTTTATTCTGAGCAAGATCAAAAGCATATCTAGATATTTCCATTTCTTCTTTTAAAGATAATTCTGGCATGTTTTCAAAAAAATAATTAGTAGAGATCTTATAAAAAGTAGCTAAATCTCTAATAACAGCTAACGGTGCACACCTATCTCCTAATTCATAATGTTTATATGTAGATACATTAACACCTACTACCTGAGCTATTTCTTTTTGAGTTAAATTAAACTTATTACGCATATCAGCCATATTTTTACCTATGGCTATATCGCTTTTTCTACGCTTTTCCACGAAACATACCTCCTATTCCGTTCATAAATTCATTATAACATAGATTTTCCATTTTGGAACATTATAATTCCAAATTGTCAAAAACATTTTTTTAAAATTATTTAAATTTATGTATTGACATATTGGAACTATATCATTATAATTAAATTGTAATTTCCAAATTGGAACTTTTATTTTAAGATAGGAATTGACAATATGGAACTTATAAATGATCTTTGAAAACTTATTAGTTGCGGAACTCGCCGATATGCCGTAACTCAAAAAAACACAAGGCAGAAAAACCCTATTGGTACGGGAGTTATGAAATAACTAAAATTTCAAAAGTTGGCTTAGCCCAGGGAGAACTCTACCCTATTAGAGTTAGAAAGGATTGATTTTATGCAAAAGAGAAAAAATTATATTGATTATTTCTGCAAATATGTAGATGAAGAAGAATTACCTGCATATGTTAATGAAGCTGTTAATGATACTATAAGAATGTACAAAAAGAGGAATATTACAATGTACAAAATT
>CAVIUL010000098.1:0-605 GCA_963645885.1 bacterium
ACTAAGGACAAATGTTATAACGTTGAGAAAGTAAAACTCAAAATGATAAGAAATTATGCTAAATACTGATAATATTTAGAAGTATTTATATAAAATTAAAATTTTTATATAAATGATTCATAGTTTATTTTCGGAAACTCGAAACAATCTTGTTTTATCAGAACGGGTTGTTTTTTGTTTGCTTTAAAATGTGAAAAGTGTTACTATTGATATGGTGAAAGTAATGAGTTGTTTAAAGAAGATATTAAAACATATAAAGAAATATTTGAGATTCTATGTAATGTTTGGATTAACTGCAATAATTTGTGTTTATATTTTATTCTTTAGTCCATTAACTAAGTATTTGTCTATATATAAGGATTCTATGACAATAGAGTATGATATGGAAACTAAAGAGGGATATAGTTGGATCTATGAACTTGAAAACGAAAATGTTAAGCTAAAAGAATCTGATGAAAACAAATGGGTATTTGTGCCAAATAAAAATGGAAAGACTGTTTTAACTTTTTATTACAAAAAAGATGATGATATTTTATATAAAATTACTTATGGATTAAAAGTTAGAGGCAATAAAATCATTTGGACAAGTGGTGAAGGTACAGGAC
>CAVIUL010000098.1:657-6356 GCA_963645885.1 bacterium
AATTATTTGGACAAGTGGTGAAGGAACTGGACTTACTAGTTATCCTAATCCATACTAAAATATACATATTTATAAAAAAATATGTATATTTTTTATTGTTTTTGTGATAATATATAATTATGGAGTGTAAAGTATGGAACCATATAAAGCTAAAAAATTACCATTTGATTATGAACTTGATAGTTCAACGTTAAAATTATTATGTGATGCGAAAGAAGCATATGGAGAGTATAAGGGATTTTTAAAGAGTATGTCATATGATTATAAATCATTTTTAGAGTCTGCTTTTATTATAGATACTTTTTATTCATTTAAGATTGATAATGCTAAAATTACTAAAGATGATATGTTTCTTATGCAATATAAAAATAAAAGTAATACAGTAATACAGTTTAATAATATTAAGTTAGCTTTATTATCTGGAATTTCTCTTACTAATAAAACTGGGTTTACATTAGATGTTTATAATAAGATAAATAAAGTTTTATTAAATAATTGTAAGAAAGATAATACAACTAAAGGTAGTGGACATTTAAGAAAAACTCAAACTTATATTTTGAAACCTGGTTTAGCAGGATCAAGTGTTTCTTTTGTTCCACCTGTTCATACAGAATTAAATACATATATGAAAAATTTAACTGAATATATGAATAATCCTAGTGAAATGGATTTTATTTCTCTTGCTATTACACATTATCAATATGAAAAACTTCATCCATATTTAACTGGAAATGGTAAGATTGGAAGATTAATGTTACCAATACAATTATCTTTTTATAAAAAAGAACCACCTATATTATTTGTTTCAGAAAGTATAGATAATTTAAAGAATACATATTTTACATTATTAAGTGATGAAGGTGATGAAAAATTATCTAAATTCATAAAGTTTTTCTTAGAATGTATTATTAGTCAATGTTTAATAAATATTAAAAGAATAAAAAAATTAAATAAAATTTATACTAAAGATTTAGAAGATTTTAAAATTACTATAGGTGGAAGTACTATTTATAAGGTTTATCCTGTCATAGCTAAGAGAATTGTGTTTACGACTAACGATATAGTTGAAGAATGTAAATTACACATAAATTCTGTTAATAAAGTTTTAAATAAATTAGTAGAGCAAGGATATTTAATTAAAGAAAAGAAAAAAGGTACTACTAGAGTAACCTTTACTTATAAAAAAATGTATGACATATTAGTTAATACTTCTAATTAAGTTTATATAATATTGCACGTTATTTTCTTCTATTGATTCAAAGAAAATATGTGCTTTTTTATTTGTATTTATGAAGTTGCATAATTCTTTAAAGTTTAGTTCTTTAATACTTATATATTTTTTTAATAATTTAATATTCTTAAGATATTTATTCATAAATATGTTTATAAATTTGTTATTATAGTCTTCAATATCGTCATAGTAATATTTATCACTTGAAAATATATCTAAATTGTTGTTATAAAGTGTAAGTGATAATATATATCTTGTTTCTAATTCATTAATTTTTAAATATGTTTTAATAAAAGTAATATAGTTGTCAATATTGAATATGATTTGTTCATAAATATTAATGTAATCTACTTGATGAATTAGATGAGATTTTATTTTAATTTCTTTATAATTTGTTTTAATCAATAAATTATCTAATAGATGGTCTTGTAAAAATGCATTTATATCTGATGCGTTATTGATGTATGGCTTTAGTAAATATTCACTATAATTCATCGCTATCCTCCATGAATTTACTTATTGTTGTATTTAATACTATGGAGACTTTGTATAGATTATTAATACTTATTCCTTTTTTAGATTTGTTGCTTTCTAGGCTACTTATTAAAGATACTGAAACATTAATTAGCTCTGCTAATTTTTCTTGAGTTAGTCTTTTTCCATCTATAAAAGTTTTTCTTCTATATTTTTTAATATTTTTACCTATTATTTTATTAAGTTTATCTTGTTCCATATAGCACCTAAGAATATTATATTCCAATTCTTTTATAATGTATAGTACTACATTACATAATTAATTATTAAAACAATGTAAAATATTAATTAGGTGAAAAGATGACAAAATTTAAAAGAGAATTTAATTTTGATGAAAATATAATAAAAACAATAGCATATAATGTTATTAAATATAGAAAACTTAATAATATAACTCAAGAGCAACTTGCGATAGATATTGGAGTTTCTCCTGAATTTATTAGAAAGTTTGAAAGTACTAAGGGTAGCGAAGGATTGTCTTTAATGTCATTATATAAAATATCAGTAGTACTTAATACTTCTATAGATAAATTTTTTGAATCTATTGAAATTAACGATTAATGAAGAATTTTTCTATTGGTACATTTAATATTAGACTTATCTTGTATAAATTATATATACTTATACCTTGATAAGTCTTTTTACTTTCAAGATTGCCTATTAATGATGTAGATACATTCGCTAATTCTGCTAGATGTTCTTGCGTTAATTCTTCAACGTTTAGGCTATATAGTTTTCTATAATATTTTATATTTTTGCCTATAATACTATATATCTCTTTTTCATCTTTAAAATTGAATGTATCTTTCATATTAACTCCTATTAATATTTTCCCATTATTTGGAAATTTTAACCATTTACTGAGAATGAGAAAATATCATTCTTAGTGATATTTTATAAAAAAATACGATTTTTCTTGAAAAATTAGATAAAATAGTGTATTATTAAGTGCGTATCTAAGAGGGGATGATATTATGGAAAAAATTATTAACTTTGCAGTTGTTGCTCATGTTGATGCTGGTAAAAGTACTTTAGTAGATGCTTTATTAAAGCAAAATGGAGTATTTAGAGAGAATGAACAAGTTGTTGACTGTGTAATGGATAGTGGAGATTTAGAACGTGAACGTGGTATTACTATTACTGCTAAAAACTGTTCTATTAAATACAAAGGTATTAAAATGAATATAGTAGATACTCCAGGACATGCTGATTTTTCTAGTGAAATAGAAAGAATTATTAAAACAGTAGATACTGTAGTATTATTAGTTGATTCTGCTGAAGGACCAATGCCTCAAACAAGATTTGTATTAAAAGAAGCATTAAAATATGGTTTAAGACCTATACTATTTATTAATAAAATAGATAAGA
Source organism: bacterium (assembly GCA_963645885.1). Taxonomy (GTDB): domain Bacteria; phylum Bacillota_I; class Bacilli_A; order RF39; family UBA660; genus CAG-1000. The sequence continues at coordinate 3,791 of CAVIUL010000098.1, forward strand.
AAGATGCTCGTGCTGAAGAAGTAGTTAATATGACTTTTGATTTATTCTGTGAATTAGGTGCTACTAATGAACAATTAGATTTTAAGATTATATATGGTATAGCTAAAGATGGAATAGCTAAGTATGAAGAAAATGATGATAATAATGATATTACACCACTTCTTGACACTATAATTGAAACTACTAAACCATTTGAAGGAAATGAAAATGATCCTTTACAATTACAAATATCTTCATTAGATTATGATGATTATATTGGTAGACTTGGTATAGGTAGAATTAATAAAGGTAAAATTAAAGTTGGTGAAACTGTTGCTATTTCTAAAAACAATGGTGAACTTACTAAAGAAAGAATTACTAAAATATTTGTTAATGAAGGAATTAAGAGAAGAGAAGTAAGTGAAGCATATTATGGTGATATAGTTATAGTTGCTGGTTGTCCAGAAATATCTATTGGAGACACAATTTGTGATGTTAATCATGTAGACCCTCTACCAAAAATTGAAATAGAAAAACCTACACTATCAATGAACTTTATGGTAAATAATAGTCCGTTTGCTGGTAAAGTTGGTAAGTTTGTTACATCTAGACATTTAAGAGATAGATTAATGGCTGAACTTGAACGTAATGTTGGACTTGAAGTAGAAGAATTACCAAGTAGTGATGGATTTAAAGTATCTGGACGTGGAGAATTACACTTATCAATATTAATAGAAAATATGAGAAGAGAAGGATATGAACTAGGAGTTTCTAAACCTGAAGTTATCTTCCATGAAATAGATGGTGTTAAATGTGAACCATTTGAAAGAGTTGTAATAACTGTACCAAATGATTATTCTGGAAATGTAATTAGTGATTTAAGTGAAAGAAAAGGTACTATGGAAATAATGGAACCTGCTGAAGATAATTATGTTAGACTTGAGTTTGTTGTTCCTACTAGAGGTTTAATAGGGTATAGAAGTAACTTTATTACTAATACTAAAGGTGAAGGTATTATGGTTCGTAGTTTTGAAGATTATAGACCATATGCTGGAGAAATATCTGGTCGTAAGAATGGTGTACTTGTATCTATGGAAAGTGGAAAAGCATTTGGATATGCACTTTATAACTTATTAGATAGAGGTACTATGATTATAGAACCATCTACTGAAGTTTATTCTGGTATGATAGTTGGTATTAATAATAGAGAAAATGATTTAAATGTTAACCCATGTAAGAATAAAGAATTCTCAAATACTCGTTCATCTGGTAGTGATGAAGCAATAGTACTTCCAAGACCTAGAACCTTTACATTAGAAGAAGCATTAGAATTTATAGAGAAAGATGAACTTGTTGAAGTTACACCTGATGCGATTAGACTACGTAAGAAAATACTTGATGAAAAAGAAAGATTTAGAAATAATAGATAAAATAAAAGACTTAAGAAATTCTTAAGTCTTTTTCTATTGGAAACTATTTAGTTTTAAATTTACTTAATACTTTTGCGGCTATAAATATAATTGCATCACTATTTTTAATGGCTTGTTTTTTTCCTATAGCTTTTCCACCTACTGTAAGTGATGAAATAATTGAACTTACTAGTAGAGTAACGATTACTGTTGAAAAATTAAATTTTGTTGATATATTGATTGCTAACATGGCTCCAACGGAACCACTAACTATACCACATATATCTCCAATTACATCATTACATATACTTGCGATTGTACTTGAGTTTTTTACTAAATAAACTCCTTCTTTTGAACCTTTTATTTTCTTAGCACTTTTCGCATGAAATGATGCTTCATTTGCTGTTAGTACTGCTGTACCTACAATATCAAATAGAATACCTATACCAATAAATATTGCACATAACACTATTAGAAGTATTGTATTATTGAATTTTGATATTAGAAAGTTAGATGCACTACTAAAAATTAAAGCTATAAAAAAAGTCATTAAAAATGCCTTTAGAATCCAATCATCTTTTTTCATTTTCAATAAACTCCCTTTAAATATATAAAATAGTATGGAATATTATAAATTAATTTTACGGCTTTGGTCGAGTTGAATTTCTCTAATTCCTACCATTAGTTACCTGCAGGCGATTTCTCTTTAAAAGAATTAATCACTTGTTACCATTAATGATCACTCGATCACCACTTAGTCCGCACTTCAATCTTTATAATATAGGCATACTAGAGGTTTTCCCAAGCAAACATGTATCACTTTTATTCGCTTTTGCAGCTTATTTTTCAATTACTATCCCAATAAGTCACTCACGACATGTGTTTTCATAATTACCGATGTGAATTAAGGACTCGGATATATGCCATTACATCTCTTCCTTAAAACTAAAATTATATATCCACCCCAAACTGGGCGTAAGAAGCGTAATATATAAAGTATCATTTTGCACAATTGATGGATTTTTAGCCCCATCTTCTAGTGGTATGTTTGACTAGTATAATGCTCCATACGTGTATCATTATAGCATATTTTAATGAAAATGTCGACACACTATATTATATGCATTGAATTTTATTCAAAGTTCCCGTTTTTCTATAGGTGGGAATTAAGTTCTGGA
>CAVIUL010000099.1:0-6258 GCA_963645885.1 bacterium
CTTCTACAAAAGTAGATATAAGTTAAGCCGGCGATGAACCGGCTTATTAAATTTAAGCATATAGAAAGGGATTAAGATGATACATTATAAAGATAGACAGCCAGAAGAAACAGTAAGAATCATTAAAGAATTCTTTAAAGATTACATTATAAAAGAAACTAGTTTAACTAAAATAAATGGTAATTACTGGACTCATATTGAACTTTATTCTAGTAATGGTAGATTACTATTAGCAAAAGCTAATGGCAAAGGTGTAACACCTGAATTAACTTTAGCATCTGCATATGGTGAATTATATGAACGTTATTGCGGCGACGTTGCTGAAACTAGTGTAGAAGAAATGGATGATCTAGATATAACTTTCCGTTATGCCGCAAATAATCAGATTGCTATTGATAATAAAAATTATGCAAAAGAATTTGTAAAGAATTTTGAAGGTGGAAAGATTTACACAAGTGACTATGTAAATTTAAAAGATGTAGTACGGATGAAGAGCGATATGGAAATTAAACATTATTCCCGCAAGGTACTGACTAGTTTATTTGGTACTACTGGTCTTGCTACTGGGAACTCTTTATCTGAAGCTATCTTACAAGCTACTTGTGAGCTATGTGAGAGGTCATTTATTATTGATCTATTGAATACGGATAAACCTTTAGGCGAATTTATCAAAGAAGATAAAAATGAAGAATTAGGATTGACTTTTGATTATTTTGATTTTTCTTTTGATAGCGGATTACCTGTTGTTGGTATGAGAGTATATGATAGCAAGAACTATGCAATAGGGTATTCATTTGGTTGCCATCCTGTAAGAGAAATTGCTATGGAGAGATGCTTGACAGAATTTACTCAAGGTTCAATCCTTTATGGCAATAGAATACATATGCCTTGTTCTCGTCTAACTATGAAGAATTATAAAGTAGAGGACTATAAGGGCACAGGGAATATTCTTCAAATATTTGCTACAGGTAATGGATATATTCCACCTGAAAGCATAAGAACTGAAAATATCTTCGCAGAAAAGAATAGTGGATATTTTATAGATTTCAATAAAAAAATAGATAGTAATGATGAGTTACTATTGTTTATGTTAAAGCTTTTAAAAGACCATGATATATATGTTTCAAATATATCACAATATAAAGGAATATATGCAGTGCATGTGTTCTCTCCTACATTAGAAACCGCAGAACAACTTGATTTTATTCCAAATGGAGTTGATTTAAATTTATATAAAATAGAAATGGAATTCAATGGTATTTTAAGAGAGGCATTAAAAAAAGGTCATATTGTAAAAGTAATGCATATGTTAAAAACAGCCTTTATTGAATATGGAATTAGAATATATTCAATGTTTTTTCCAGAAGCTACAATGAATTTTGAAATAGAAATATTTATGGCTTTGATGGCCGCGCTATATTATAAGGATAAGGATTTATACACAACGAGTAGAAATGATCTTCAAGTAATGAATGAAGCGACTGATTATATTTATTCATTATCTTTAGAAGATACAATAGATTTTGAAAAATTATTCGATTATATTATTTAGGAGGACGACTATATGTCAACATCAGGAAAAAGTTCCGGTTCCAAAATAGAACTATCAGACCTACAAGATTGGTACACTACCTTTAATACTTTTGCTAATAGTTATGGAACTTCTTCAATGACAATTAGTATGGATAATACTGTAGAACCTTCGGCCGCAGACTATAATAAACTAGTTAATATAGTATCTTCTTATAGATCTGATGATTATTTAAGTAATGTCACATGGCCTACTCCAACTAATGTCACCGCAGATAACCTATTAGAGATTGCTGTTGCTAATAATACTTCTACAGGAGTAGTAGCAATTAATAATGTGCAAAAGACAATTAAATGTAGAAATACAATTAATTATACGAATGGTGTAAATTCTAATGGTACAGGATACAATAACTGTTCAAATACAATGGCTGGAAGTTATTATAATGAAGGCCATGCAAGTTTAAGCAACACGTATTACAACTGTTGTCAAGGAAGATATTATTATTGTAGTCAATCTTCTTATACCCATAGTAATACCAATAAAACAAATGGAAGTAAAATAGATGTAACCAATTCAAATTCAAGTTATTAGGAAAGGAGAAGTAATGAGGATAGAATATTGCGGCGATACTGTAGTACTTTATTCAAACGGTACATGTAATCTAAACTGCAGTTATTGCAATATAGATAAAAATGAAACTCTAGCTTTAATAGATAAAAAGTTAGAGGAAAGCTATCAGACAGATTATTATTTTGATATGCTGAAAAAATATTACAAAAGAGGCCAATTAAAGAGAATTGAGACATGGGGCGGAGAAACTTTTTTACACATGGAACGATTATTCCCATTGCTTCATAATGTAATTGATTACTTCCCTTATTTTTCACAAATGTACACTTCTACTAATTTCTCTTATCCAACTTGGGTAGATAAGGTAATGGCAACATTTAATGAATTAGGTAAGCATCCTTTAAGAAGATTCCAATATCAATTACAACTTTCTATTGATGGACCTGAAGAAATCAACGATAAGAATAGGGGAAGTGGTGTAACTGCAAAATGTATTGCTAATTATAGAAATCTTATTAAGAAAGTAAAGTTTGAAGGTATACCTAAGAATGTAAAAGTTATTATAGTTTTGAAACCTACTTGGAGTTTGGAAACTTTAAAAAGATTTAAAACAAAAGAAGATTTAATAGAATACTATAAATTCTTTGAAAAATATTTTGTTGAACCTATTATAGATTTAGATCAAGACAATTTTATTTTCGGCGGTGGTATTCCTAATATGGCCGCGCCTTCACCCGCTTCTGTTGAAGATGGTCTATTGTTTGCTGAAGTTTGTAAAAATTCACACGAAATAGCAATAGAAAATCAAAAGAATCCAATATTCTTATATTATAAAAATATTATGCCTTATAGTTATGTAGGATCTGATCCTGATCTATCTTTAACTTATATGCGTAATAATAATGTATGTGGTATCGGTAATAATACAATAGGATTCTTACCAGATGGTTTAATTACTATTTGTACTGAGGGCTTTGCTGAATATAGTAAGACATATAGAGAACATTATAACGAAAATGTAAATACTGGTAAGGTAATAGAACAGGGATCAGTTCAAGGTAGACATTTAAGTTTTACTGAAAAAGACTGGGAATCTTATTCAGATGATATGGCGCCGCTTTGTACTTGGATGAGTACAGCAAGGTCTACAATTACCGCGGCGACATTACAAATAATGGCCGCGGCCGGTCAAGTAAGTGAGAAATATTTAAATGAAAAAGAAGCTTTACTTGGAGCTAGGCTATTCCAATTTTATATTCCATTCTGTGTAAAAGATAATTATGCAATCACAGGATCTAGAACTTTAGATCCATTAGGTTTCTATAGATTATTCTTTAATGGTGCTATTGATTATATTGCAACAGCAGGGCTGTGGTCTTCTGAAAACTTAAACCCTGTAGATAGGAGATAGATATGGCTTTAATAGATTTTCAAAAAGATAATAACGATTTATTAAATTTCATTCTAACTGAAAGGTTTTTTAAGAATTGGAAAACTGGCCCTATCATTGTAGATGCCAATGGTACTTCAGAAATAGGTGGTTATGGTACTGAATTAGGATTATATAGTTCATCTAATCTTGAATTGTTTTTAACTTCGAGATGCAATCAAAAGTGTGAATATTGTTATTTATATAAATATGAGGATAAATTATATCCTCCTGAATATAATAAACCAGAAATTATTATAACTAATTTAAAGAAAATATTTGATTGGATTATAGATAATGACTTATCTATTCCTACTGTTGATATTTTCAGCGGCGAAATATGGCATACTCAATTCGGATTAGATGTCTTAAATCTTATCTTATTATATTTAGATAAAGGTTTAAATTGTCATAATTTTATGATCCCTACCAATATGTCATTTATTCATAACACTGACCAGATGTGTAGAATACAAAACATAATCGATGACGCCGCGCAGAAGTATGATACTAGAATTTGTTTCTCTTGTAGTATTGATGGTAAATATTGTGAAGATGGTAGGCCAAGAAAAGATGGTACTATAAATGATGATAAGTTCTATGAAAATCTTTTCTTATTCTGCCAACACAATAATTATTTCTTCCATCCAATGATTTCTGCAACTAATGTATTCCATTGGAAAGAGAATTATGATTGGTGGAAAGAAAAATGTTATGAATATAATTTTATTTTTAGAAAAGCTGTTATGCCTATTGATGTTCGAGATGATAATTGGACTGAAGAGGCAATACAAGCTAGGTTAGATTTAGAAGAATATATATTTGAAGATTATATTAAAACTGATTGTAGGGGTAATTTAGATGAATTATGGAAACACTGTTTCCCATCTGCTGATAGATCTATTGAATGTGATGGCCATATGTCTCCAAGTTTAGGAACGGCTTATTCATTTCCTGGTTGTACTGTGGCTGATACTCTCACTGTAAGAGTAGGCGATTTAGCTATAGTTCCTTGTCATAGGACCGCATACGATAAGTTTGTCTATGGTTATTTTGACGTACAAGACGATAAAATAGTAGGTATTACAAAAGCAAATAATATTCATATGGCAATGAAGACCTTATTAATGGATCATAAGAACACTTCTTATGAATGTGATATTTGTCCATATTCTGATTATTGCTTAAAGGGTTGTTATGGTGCCCAATATGATTATAAGAAAGACCCATTTATTACTTGTAAATCTGTTTGTGAACTATTTAAGAGAAAAATAAAAAAGAGAATTGAATTATACGAAAAGTATGGTATTATAGATAAAATAAAAACTTTAACTGAATTTGATGATGAATATTCTAGAGTACAGTTGTTCTTAAAAAATTACAATAATATTAAGAATGAGGTAAATGTATATGACAAAATGGCTTAATCTAAACGAAATAATGGCTAACCGGGATTTTATTATTTTGCATAATGATGAAATTCAAGGTGAGATTTTAATAGAAGATTTACCTAAAATAATTAAGCAATGTAATTTAGATAAGCTACAAATCTTATCCTATGAAACAGAAAGAAATTTAATCAATAAAATATTTATGACTACTTTTTATTCGGATGGTACAAAAGAAGTTAAGACATTATTCCAACATAAAAGTGAAAATTTAATTGATGATATTGATCCATTAAATACTTATGGTAGAATAATTATAAACAATAAAATAAGGGAGAAGATTAATGAACATAATAATTAATACGTTCTGCAATCTTCACTGTCCTTATTGCTTTGCAGAAGATGCAAAGGGTGAATATACTAAAGATATAATGCCGCTTGAAAATTTTTCATATTGCTTAGATTGGCTAAAAGAAAATGATGAAACATTGGTTCAAATTATTGGCGGAGAGCCTACCATTAATCCTCAATTCACAAAATATTGTGATATGGTTGTAGAAAGAAATTATTTTAAGGAAATAATGATCTTTACCAATGGTTTATTCAGTGATGAGATATGTGATTATTTGGCTGAACTATCTAATAAAATAACAATATCTTTTCTTATTAACGTAAACGATCCTAAATGAATGGGTGAAAAAAAATACCAACAATTAAAGAAAAATATGAATAAACTCTATTTAAAAACCTTAGTTTCTATTGGTATTAATTTATATTCGCCGGGGCAATCATACAAGTATATTGTAGATTTGGCGGAAGAGTTTGGTATTGGTCATATTAGATTTTCATTAACCATCCCTAATATTTCTTCTGACTTAGAAGGATTTAGGAAACACTACGAAGAAAATAAACAAAATTTATTAGGACTATTTAAATATGCGGCGTATAAACATATTCAATTATATCAAGACTGCAATAGTATTCCTATTTGTTTTATAACAAAAGAAGATTTAAAAGAATTTATTCAATGGTATCCTATGTTATTTGAAAAAATGACTTGTGATAAGGCGGTGACAGATATAGGACCTGATTTAAAAGTTTATAAATGTTTTGCTTTTACTAATCCTGAAGAAGCGCCAAGCCTATATGAATTTAAAAATTATTATGATATTCATCATTATTTTAATCAAAAATATGATGATGTAAAAAGAACACCTTTAACTAATAGTTGTAAAGATTGTGGAACCTTTTTGTTAAAAGGCCATTCTTGTGGGTGTTGGAAATATCGTGAAGTTAATAGGTGTTAAACCTATTAATTTTATTTTATAGATATAAAA
>CAVIUL010000100.1:0-6167 GCA_963645885.1 bacterium
ATAAATAAGAAAAATAGTTGCAATTTATCAAAAAATATAGTATTATTAACTAGAAGTTTATTCTTAGTTTGGATGTACCTCTTACTTCTTTACTCAGAATTAACGGATAAATTTAGAAAAAGGAGGATTTTTAAAATGGCTTTAAGTAAAGACAAAAAGACTAGTATTGTTGAATCTTTCGCTAGAACAAAAGGTGACACTGGAAGCGTTGAAGTTCAAGTAGCACTTTTAACAGAAAGAATCAATAATCTTACTGAACATATGAAAGAACATAAACATGATTATCATACTAATCGTGGATTACTTCAAATGGTTGGTAAAAGAAAGAACTTATTAGAATATTTAAAACGTGAAGACGTTCAAAGATATCGTGAGTTAATCAAAAAATTAAATTTAAGAAAGTAGGCACTTATTTTAAGTGTCTTTTATTTTTGAGAAGGAGGAAAAATGAAAAGAGTTTTTGAATATGATTTTCAAGGTAGAAAGATAGTTGTAGAACATGGTGAACTTGCTAAACAAGCAGGTGGAGCTGTACTTGTAAGATACGATGACACTGTTATATTATCAACTTGCGTTATGAGTAATAACGTTTCAACAGCAGATTTTTTCCCTTTAACAATTTTATATCAAGAAAAACTTTATTCTGTTGGTAAAATCCCAGGTGGATTTATTAAAAGAGAAGGTCGTCCAACAGATGCGGCTACTTTAACTGCAAGAGTTATTGATAGACCAATTAGACCTATGTTCGATGAAAACTTTAGAAATGAGGTACAAGTAGTAAATACTGTTTTAAGTGTAGATCCTGATAGAACACCAGAAATGACAGCATTATTTGGTACTTCACTTTGCTTAGGTATTTCATCAATTCCATTCGAAGGCCCAGTAGCTGGAGTAATAGTTGGTAAAATAGACGGAGAGTTAAAAATTAACCCAACTTGCGAAGAAATGGAAAGAAGTACTATTAACTTAACAGTTGCTGGTACAATGGATGCCATAAATATGGTAGAAAGTGGTTCAAAACAAGTAAGTGAAGAAGAAATGCTAGAAGCACTTATGTTTGGACATGAAGCAGTAAAAGAATTATGTGCTATTCAAAATGATATCATTAGTGAAATCGGAGAAGAAAAGATAGAAGTAGTACTTGCTAATATTCCAGATGAACTTAGAGAAGAAGTAAACAATGATATCAAACAAGATATGATTGAAGCAATTCAAATCAAAGATAAATTAGAAAAATATGCAAGAATAGACGAAGTTAAAGAAGAAGCAATCACTAAATATACTGAAAGACACGAAGGAGAAGAAGACTTAGAAGCAAATCTAAAACTAGTTAAGAAAGTTGCTGATGAGATTGAAGGAGCTGAAGTAAGACGTTTAATCACTAATGAACATATTAGACCAGATGGACGTGGAATGGACGAAATCCGTGAATTATCAGCAGACGTAGATTTACTTCCAAGAACACATGGTAGTGCATTATTCACTAGAGGTCAAACTCAAGCATTAGCAGTTACTACTTTAGGTGCTCAAAATGAAGAACAAATTTTAGATGGACTTAGTCTAGAAGAATCTAAAAAGTTTATTTTCCATTATAACTTCCCAGCATTCAGTGTAGGTGAAACAGGAAGATATGGAAGCCCTGGTAGAAGAGAAATTGGACACGGAGCTTTAGCAGAAAGAGCATTATTACAAGTAATGCCTAGTCAAGAAGAGTTCCCATACACAGTACGTGTAGTTTCTGAAGTATTAGAAAGTAATGGTTCATCAAGTCAAGCAAGTATTTGTGCTGGATGTATGTCACTTATGTCAGCAGGTGTACCAATTAAAGCACCAGTAGCTGGTATTGCAATGGGACTTATAACAGAAGATGGAACATGTGATTCTAAATATACAATTTTAACTGATATTCAAGGCTTAGAAGATCACATGGGAGATATGGACTTTAAAGTAGCTGGTACTAGAAAAGGCATAACAGCACTTCAAATGGATATCAAAATCAAAGGAGTAACAAGAGAAGTATTAAAAGAAGCATTAGATAAAGCTCATAAAGCAAGAATGCAAATCTTAGATGTAATGGAAGCAACTATTAAAGAACCAAGACATGAATTATCAGAATATGCTCCTAAGATTAGAACAATGAAGATTTCACCAGATAAGATTAAAGATGTAATCGGTAAAGGTGGAGATATGATTACTAAGATTATCTTAGAATCAAGTAATGTAAACTCAGTAAATCATAAAGATGCTGTTAAAATTGATATAGATGATGATGGAAATGTAATTTGTTATCATATGAAGAAAGAAGTACTAGATAAAGCAATCAAGATGATTGAAGATATAGTTAAAGAAGTAGAAATCGGAGCAGTTTATACAGCAAAAGTTGTTAAAATTGAAGATTTCGGTGCATTCGTAGAACTATGGCCAGGATGTGAAGGACTAGTACACGTTTCTCAACTTGATAATAAGAGAGTAAATCATCCAAGTGATATCCTTAAAGTAGGAGACGAAATAGTAGTAAAAGCAACTGGATACGATAGAAAAGGTAAATTAAATTTATCTAGAAAAGAATTACTACCAAAACTAGAAAAAAAAGAACCTAAAAAAGAAATCAAAAAAGATACTGAAAAAGAAGAAGTAACTGAATAGTAAAGTTTGTCATAATTGACAAACTTTTAATTTGTGATATAATATGCGATAAATAAATGAGGGATGAATTATGGGCGAAAGTGATATTTATAATAGTATAAAAAGTACAGCATATGTGTTATATAACTTATATCAAAGATTAACAAAATTAGAAATTGAAGGAAAAGATTCAAGTAAAGAATATGAAGAAACTCTAAGAACTATAGAAATTTATACAGCTCTTGAAGATAAATATTATGATATGTTAGAAGAACTTGGTAAAAAAGATAGTGAATTAGTTTTAAGATTAAATGCAATAACAGCGTTAGAAGCTCCATCACACTTTGGTAAAGAAAAGAAATTATGTGATCCTACATTTATAATTTTTCATGATTTCAAAAGTGAAGATGTTGTTCCTATGAGAATAACAAACAAATTATTTGAAGTATTTTTACATAACAGAATAAGTGACGAAAATGATATAGAACGTGTAATGCACGATGGCTATGAATCACAAAGAGACCAATATTTTTTAGATATATTAGATTCAATGTCAAAAGACAAAGATTATAAAGCTTATAGAAATATGATTATAAAAGCAAAATACAAAGTAGCATTTATAAATAAAAGAAGAAATCCAAAAAAAGTAGAAAATAATTTTTTTGCTGATTCAGCTGCAGGATTAACAAATGCTACTGAAGTTGCTGAATATGCAAAAAAGATGTATAAATTAAGCGAAAGCTCAATAAACTCTCCATTAAATGCAAGAAGTATACTTTTAAGTAGTGCATACATTAGAGCAAACTTAATTCAAATGGATGATATGTCAACAGAAGCTTTAAGATTAATATTACAAACAAGTGAAGCACTAGGTGATGTAAAAGTAAGTGACGGAAAAAAATTATTTGATAGAATTGCTGAATATCAAGATGAAGATAAAACAACATTCAAAGACAAAGGAAATGCTTTAAAAAGAAAATTTTAATAAACTCAAATGAGTTTATTTTTTTTAATTTAAAATATTGAACTTTTATATAAAAGATGCTACAATTATCTTATAAAAATAGAAGGAGATAGGTATGAAAAAAGATATTATTAAGTTGATTACAGTGTTCTTTGTATCTATGTTATTCGTATTTGGTGTAGATGCATTATCTAGACCAGTAAACGATGCAGCAAGAGTACCAAGCAGAATACCAGAACCTGGATCAAAATTATATGCTACAGTACAAGATAAATTCGACTTTTCAAAAATTAAATTTTCAAATGGAAATGAAGAATTAACAGGTTACGATAGCATGAGAAAAATAGTTTTCTCAGAAGGATTTGAATTCAATAATGAAACAGGAGTGTTTGGAGTAAAAGACGACTGGTTTACAGCTTATTGCTTAGACGGAAGACTTAAATATCCAGAAGATGGATTCTACTTTAGACAAATAACAGGAAAAACAAATGTTGAAGATGCTGTTAAAGATATGGTAAAAACAGCAATTTTAAATCAATCAAATTCAAGTCAAGAAATGTATGATTTGTTAAAGCAAGCAAGAGGTTCAATTGGTATTGAAGTTTTATTCAAAATGCCACAAAATTCAGATGGTTCAGAAATGACTTATGATGAATTAGGAATACAAATGCTAAAAGCATCATCAACTCCAATTGAAATAGAAGTTGAAGGACTAATTATTGCTGATAATAAAACAAATCCAACAATTTCAGCAGCAGAATTAAATAAAGCAGCAGGAACTACTGGAGATACATTCAAAATTAAAGTTTCATCATCAGTAGAAGATTCAAATATTATATTTAATCGTTATACAACAGAAGCATTAGATAGAACATTAAATTATAATAGAGCATTATGGATGATAGAACATAGTTATCCAACATTAAGTTTAGAAGAATCTCTTGAAGTTGCAGGTGCAAGTTATGATAATCTAAAGGCTGAAATTAAAGCATTACATAGTAGTGCAACTGATGAGGAGCTAACAAAATTAATTGAAAATTATGTTTATTCAACAGTTCAATATGCTATATGGAAAGTTAATGATGGTGTTGACTATAATGGTAAGACTTTAGGAAACGAATTAATAGGTTCTGAAGAATTAAATAAATTATATCAATATCTTATCGAAGATAAAGGAAATACTTTCTATTCAACTTATGGTAAAAGTGCTTATACTGAAGAATTAAGCATAGTAAAACCTGATACTAAAAAAGAAATATATGAAGAAACAAATGATGTTTATAAATATGGTCCATATAAAGTAAATGGTGGTTTCTTAGAAACTGGAAAGATTTACTTATCTGTTAAAGATTCAGATAAAAATGGAGTAAAATTAGTTAATAAAGCTGGAGACACTATTAGTGAAGTAAATTCTGGTGAAGAATTCTATGTATTAACTAATAAAAAATCTAAAATTGCAAATATAGTAATTGAAGCAAGTGCACCAGATGCTAAGATATTCACTCCTACTGGAAATAGAGGAAGAATATATTATGCAAATAGTGTAGTTACTCAAAACGTTATTACTGGTGGAAAAATAGAAACTAAAGCAGTAAATGCAAATTTCGAATTATTATTTAACCCAAGTACTGGAGTAGAAAATGTAGGTATGTTATTTATCGTAACATTAATCGCATTCACAGTTGGATACTTAGTATTAAGTCATAAGAATCAACCAGTTCAATTATAAGAAGTTTGAAAAAACTTCTTTTTTTATGCAGTGTTTTTTATTAATATAACTAAATATATAATAGAGGGGATATAAGAAAGGAGATAAATGCTAATAGAAAAATTAAAAAGCATAACAAACAAAAATTTAATTGGGATATTTATAATATTTATATTAATATCTGGATACATCGCCACATTTATATATTTTAGTAATGAAATATATAAAAATAATGAAGAAAAAAAGAATAATGAAATAAGTTTTGTAGAAGAAACATCAAAAGATACGGAATACAAAGAAATTAAGGTTGATATTAAAGGAAGTGTTAAAAAACCAGGTGTTTATACATTAAAAGAAAATTCAAGGACTAACGATGCTATAATCGCTTCAGGAGGATTACTTAAAAATGCTAATACAAGATTTATAAATCTATCAAAAATATTAAATGATGGAGATGTAATTGTTGTATACTCAAATGAAGAAATAAAAAAAGCACAAAAAGAAGAAAGAATTGTAGTCGAAACACCATGTGTATGTGAAGAAGTAAAAAATGATAGTTGTTATAAAGAAGATAAAGAAAGTGAAACTACATCAAAAATAAATATAAATACAGCTACAATAAATGAATTAATTAAATTAAATGGAATAGGTGAATCTAAAGCAAAATTAATAATAGAATATAGAACCAAAAATGGTAAGTTTAAAGACATAAAAGAAATAACGAATATAAAAGGTATAAGTGAAACATTATTCTCTAAAATTAAGGAAAATATTACTATATGATTCTTTATATTATATTCTAATAATTTTATCATTAATTTATATTTTTATTTATAGTAAAACTTTTGCCTTAAACACAAACTATAATGA
>CAVIUL010000101.1:0-6011 GCA_963645885.1 bacterium
ATATTTATATGAATAATATCACGGTTGCAACTTCCTTGAGTGATTTAATATATAAAATAGTATTTATCGATTATCGATATTTAAAAGATATTGAAGAATATCAAGAAAGAGAAAGAAAGGAAAATTAAACAATATGTTAAAAGAATATAAAGAAAACTTAAAAATTAGACTTGTTGAACGCTTAAAAAATAGTGTATACGGTAACCCCCGTTACGCCCTTATTGTAGAAAATGAAAACGGCGATATTTTAAGAGGTAAAACGGCTTCAAATGCTATGATAGGTTATGAATTAGGTTGGACTAGTGAGGGTAAAACTTACAAAATCGCTTATCACTATACAAGCAATAATAATTTAATATTTGATAGAATTATAAACGATTAAATAAACTAGTGAAGCGATAACACGAATAAACACTATCATAATTAAGAAAGAGGAATTAAACAATATGCAAAATAAACAATATTTAGACAACATTGAAAGAATGTTTGAAGTGTGTAGAAAATTAGAGGACGATAACTATTCAAGTAGTGATTTAAAGATTTATGAGTATTGTGATGGTATGTTATTAAGATTTACAAGTGCTAAAACAAACAAGTTAATTGAAATTAGTTATAATCAAAATGCTTGTTGGTGGGGTTGTAGATGGTGTTTATTTAAAGATGGTAATAAATACGATAGTATAACCGAATGTGGTTATAGAACAAGTCAAGAAGTGTTAGAATGGTTATACAATTTAGAAAAGATTTATAAAAAGAAAGGTGGTGAATAGTATGTACGATTTAGATAGACTTAATCAACTTAATAAACGTTTAGTGTTAAGTAACTACACGTTAAAAGTAAAATATAACGGTGTTTGTATTAAAGAGTTTAACATAATGTACGGTAATGATATTATAGGGTTAATTACATATCAAAAAGACGCTATCGAGCCATTATCATATAAAATAAATGTAAATAAGTTAATCGACTTTCAAGATGGTATAGCAATTATGGTTAACGTTATTACAATTATTCAAGACTTTATGTAATTAAAAGGTAGGGTGGGTGGGTAGATTTAATGAAAGGGGGTAACCTATGGTAAAAGAAAAAAAGCAACCTCATAGAGTTAGTGATTTATTCTTCTACGTTAGAGATAACATTGATTATCTACACGAACAATTAGCGACTAGACAATTAGACGAAGTTGAACGTGACATAATTCGTTATCAATTAGAGGTTTTAAATCAAGTAAAAGCCATTTGTGAAAAAAGAAATCGTTATTAAATAATTTAAGTGCTATAATAAGCCCGTGTACGTGTCACGATAAAACATAAACTTACTAGTGTTAAACTTTATCATTAAAAGTTAGAAAGAGGAATTAAAATTATGGTTACAATTACAATTTTTGGAAAAGAAATGAAGTCTAAAAACGGACAAAAATGGGTTAAATACTCATATGTAGATAAAAAAGGAAAATGGTATCAAGTAAAGGTATCTCAAAAGTCTAGTTTACAATTAGATGGTGCTACTGGTTATTTAAAGATTACTTTTGGTACTGGTGAATACTTTGTTAAAGATGGTGAAACTAAAAACGGCTTTAAACAAAATGATACATTATGGGTTTTAGAATTAGAAAGTTTTGAAATCGATACTGAAGCAAAAGCAAAGGCTGACGCTGATAGAAAAGCAAAAGCCGATAGAATTGCTGAAGATTTATTCGGGGAATAATTAGATGGCGAAGTCTATAAAGCAACGTGTTAAAACTCAAAGTAGTAAACACGTTAAAGTAAAAAGAACGGTATATGAGAAGCAAGTCATTAAAGAAATCAACCAACTTAATTACAACATTAGACGTCGCCTTGTTAATGTAGAAAAACACGATACAACGGCTCAGTACTCTACCATCAAAAATAAGTTTGTTAAACTAGACAAAAGCGTTGCTGGTAAGAGTGCTGAAGCATTAGAAAGATTAAGAAATAAGTTAAGATATTTAAACTCTCTAAAATCAACGAGTGTTAAGGGTATGAAAAAAGCAAAAAAGGCTGAAAAGAAAGCCGAAGAATATTTTGAAGATTTAAGAGAAAAAGCCGGTATTAAGCCAACCGATAGTGCTTATAACGATACTAAAGATATTAGAAACCTTATCAATGAAATCTATAATAAATTACTCGAGGAGGGTGGTTGGTGGGAAAAGGGTTATAGTAGTGCTGTTAGAGGTGACATTGAAACTATGTTAACTTCTTGGTACGCTTCACCCGAAGAAATCATTGATTATTTAAGAAAGAAATTAGACCACTTATATGAGACTGGTGAGTATGAACCATTGAAAGATACGTGGGAAGACGAGAATGACGATTTTGAAGATTTTTAACTTATTTTAGAACGGAGGAACTATGGAACAATTTGAGATACATAATCAATTCTATGATAGTATTGAAGATATACTAACTGAAGTTGACTTCCTACAAATTGGAAAGAAGCATAAAGATTATATCTCAAATGTTGCTTCCGTGTTTGATATTGAAACTTCTAGTTTCTACATTGACGGTGTTAAACAATGTTGTATGTATGCTTGGGTATTTGGTATAAATGGTAAGTGTATAAGAGGAAGAACGTGGGAGGAGTTTGAGAACGTAATCAATAGGTGTGTTGAGTATTATGGGTTATCAACTAATAAAAGACTTATCGTTTACGTTCACAACCTCGCCTATGAGTTTCAATTCATAAAGCATAGATTTGAATGGGAAGATATATTCTCATTAGATACTAGGAAGCCTTTATACGCTATAACTAAAACTGGAATTGAGTTTAGGTGTTCTTATCTATTAAGTGGTTTATCTTTGAAAGTAGTAGGGGAAAACTTACTAAAGTATAAGGTAAAGAAGATGGTGGGGGACTTGGACTATAATTTAATAAGACATAGTAAAACACCACTTAACGATAAGGAATGGGGGTATATACTTAATGATGGTTTAGTTGTTATGGCATTTATTCAAGAGGAAATAGAACGTTTAGGAACAATTAAGAAACTACCATATACTAAAACTGGTTATGTTAGAGATTTGTGTAAGGAAAACTGTTTAAATAGTATTAGTGTATTCAACTATCGTAAAATAATGAAGCGACTTACAATGACTTCTAAAGAGTATAAACAATTAAGACACGCTTATAGTGGAGGTTTTACACACGCTAACCATTGTAGAGTAGATAAAGAAAATCTTAACGTATCAAGTTTTGATTTTACTTCAAGTTACCCAGCCGTTATGTTGAGTGAAAAATACCCTATGAGTAAGGCTCATTATGTCGCTATTAAGTCAAAGGAAGATTTTGAGAGATACACTACTCATTATTGTTGTATGTTTGATTTAATACTTTATAACGTAGAAGCAAAAGTAAACTACGAACATTATATATCTCGTTCACGTTGTTTAGAAATCGAGGACTATTGGTTAGATAATGGGCGTGTTATTAGTGCTAACAAAGTACATATGGTAGTAACCGAACAAGATTACTTTATCATTAAAGAAATGTATAGATGGCGTAAAATGGAGGTTGCTAACTTTAGATATTATTATAAAGATTATCTACCTAAAGAGATTATTATGACTATTCTTGATTTATATCAAGCAAAGACTACATTGAAAGGTGTTGAGGGTAAGGAGGCTGAATACCTAGCCTCTAAAGGTATGATTAACAGTGTCTATGGAATGTGTGTAACTGACCCTTGTAAAGACTTATCGTTATATGAGGAGGAACGAGGTTGGTTTACACAAAAGAATGACCTAGAAGAAATGATAGAGCATTACAATAATTCCTATAATAGAACATTGTATTACCCTTGGGGAGTATGGGTAACGGCTTATGCTAGGCGTAATCTATTCACGGGTATAAATGAGTTTAAGGACGATTATATTTATAGTGATACTGATAGTATAAAAGTGTTTAATAGACTTAACCATATGGAATACATAGAGAACTACAATAAGACTATTAAGAAGAAAATCAATGACTGTCTATCTTACTATGATATACCACTAGAAAAGGCTTGTCCTAAAACAATTAAAGGTATAGAGAAACCCTTGGGGGTATGGGACTTCGAGGGTGACTATACTAGATTTAAAACTCTAGGTGCTAAAAGATATATCTACGAAGAAAATGGCGAGATACATTTAACCATTAGTGGAGTTAAGAAGACAAGTGGTGTTGCTTATCTCAAACATAAGTACAAAACAAATGACAACATATTTAAACATTTTGAAGAAAATCTAGTGTTTCCAGCCGAATACTGTGGAAACGATGGGGAAATAGAATGTGCTTCTGGAAAACTATGCCATACATATTTAGATAACCATATGAATAATTATGTAACTGATTATCTAGGAAATACATATGTATATGAGGAATATAGTGGAGTACATATGGAAGCAACAAGTTATGAAATGACATTAGACGAGATATTTAGAATGTATATTCTAGGTGATATCTCAATGAAATCATAAAGGAGTAAAGAAAATGAAATTATATTTATCAATTAGAAAATATCAAGAAAGAAATACATACCATATTATTATAGGTGACTACGAGACAAAGCAATTCTACGTCTCGTGGTACGCTAATATATTAGATTATAACGATAGAGATTTATTGTTATATATAGCAAACAAGCAAGGACAAAAACGTTATATAGGTTGTATTGATAATTATATACTTATGAATGGTATTGTTAAGATTTACGATACCGACAAGCATATGGAACTATTTATTATCAACCAACGTATTGAAGAAATGAGAGAAACATATGGCAAAGACTAAGTATTACTCATTAGATAAAATCTTACAATACAACGCCGAGTATAACATTATCTATGGTGAACGTTCTAATGGTAAGACAACGGCTGTCCTTGATTATGCTTTAAGAGATTATATCAATAGTGGTTACAAGAACCAACTAGCCATCATAAGAAGATGGGAGGAAGACTTTAAGGGTAAGAATGGTAGTCAATTATTTGATGGTATTATCGCTTTAGGTTGGGTAGAGAAATACACCCACGGGAAGTATAATACTATCGTGTTTATATCACAGCGTTGGTATCTAGCAAAATACGATATAGATGGTAAGAAAGAATATCAATGTGAGTTACCATTTGCCTTTGCATTTAGTATCGCTAGTGAAGAACACGTTAAATCAACAGCCTACCCCGATATTAAAACAATTCTATTCGACGAGTTTATTACAAGAAGTTATTACTTACCCGACGAGTTTGTTAAGTTTACTGGACTTATCTCAACTATCGTTCGTTTAAGAGACGATTTAAAAATCTTTATGTGTGGTAATACGGTTAACAAGTATTGTCCTTACTTCGCTGAAATGGGCTTGAGTAACATACGTAAACAAGCAAGAGGAACTATTGATTTATACACTTATGGCGAGGGTGATGGAACATTAAAAGTAGCCGTTGAGTATAGTGACTTTGATGGGAAGCAAAAGAAAAGTAATAAGTACTTCGCTTTTAACAACCCAAAGTTAAATATGATTAAACACGGTGAATGGGAAATTGCTTTATACCCTCATTTACCAGTTAAGTACTTAAAGAAAGATATAAAATATACTTACTTTATATTATTT
This sequence comes from bacterium, assembly GCA_963645885.1. GTDB lineage: Bacteria > Bacillota_I > Bacilli_A > RF39 > UBA660 > CAG-1000. The sequence goes on from CAVIUL010000101.1 coordinate 5,607, forward strand.
AATGAAGACTTACTACAATGTGAGATTATCTATTCAAACGAATTAAAGTCATTGTTTACATATATACATAGGAAGACTACGCCTATACAAGAAGATAATAAAAACATTGTCTTCCAAGTAGAACCCGATGGACGCTACAACTATCGACGTAAGATAAATAAACCTTATGACGATTTAGGTAAGAAGATATTTGAGTTTTATATGAAAGATAAAGTATTTTATCAAGATAATGAAATCGGGGAAATTGTTAGGAACTATATTCTATGGTGCAAAAAAGAGAGTGTCGCATAAACACTCCCTTTTATTTTATAAGTAAACACCACTTTCTAGTTTTGATTTAATCTTCTCTAACTCCGTTTTAGTAGCGTTAGGAATATTAGATAATTGAACGTTAGAACAAAGGGT
>CAVIUL010000102.1:0-5940 GCA_963645885.1 bacterium
ATACAATTAAATCTATCGAAAAACTTATTTGTACCTGTATATTTCCCCTATTTACAAGATTATCAACATAGATATGAAGTGTATTATGGGGGAGCAGGTTCTGGTAAATCAGTTTTTATAGCACAAAAGCTAATTGTTAAGGCTTGTCAATCTGAAAGAAAAATATTAGTAATAAGAAAGTTCGGAACATCAGTTAGAGATAGTACATTTGAATTGATTATATCAATATTAAAACAATGAAAGATATATGAGTATTGCAAAATAAATCAATCAACCTTTACAATAACATTACCGAACGATAGCGTATTTCTATTCAAAGGTTTAGATGATCCAGAAAAGATTAAGTCAATAACAAATGTAACTGATATATGGTGTGAAGAAGCTAATGAATTATCAGATGAGGAATTTACACAATTAGATTTTCGTGTAAGAACAAAAAAACCAAACTTACAATTATTTGTATCATTCAATCCAGTATCAAAAGTAAATTGAGTATATAAAAGATGGTTTGATGAGGGAATAACAATAAAAGATAATACATTCATATTACATACAACATATAAAGATAACCCATATCTACCAGAAGAATATACACAATCATTAGAAACAACAATAGAAACAAATCCAACTTACTACAGAATATATGCTTTAGGTGAATTTTGTTCATTAGAGAAATTAGTATATACGAATTGAGAAATAAAAGAATTTAATCACAATGATATAAAAGGTGATTTGCTAGTTGGATTAGACTTTGGATTTAGTAATGATACAGCAGCATTGATAGCTTCAGTATTAGATGAAGAGAATAAAGCTATTTATGTATTCCAAGAATGAGGAGATACAAATAAAACTAACCAAGAGTTAGCAAGCATAATTAAATCATTAGGATTTTCTAAGTCTACAATTATTGCTGATAGTGCAGAACCAAAATCAATAGAAGAATTAAAAAGAGATGGGATATACCGTATTAGAGAAAGTGTAAAGGGAAAAGATAGTATATTACACGGAATACAAAAGATACAGCAATATAAGTTAATAGTACATCCTTCTTGTATAAAGACAATAACAGAATTAGAAAACTATTCTTGGCAAAAAGATAAAAAGACAAATGAATATATCAACAAACCAATAGATATGTTTAATCACTTCTTAGATGCTCTTAGATATTCTTTACAATCAGCAGGAAAATCAAAACTCAAAACAATAAACAAATCATTGCTTGGTATCTAAGTAAAATTTTTAAAAAAAGCCGCTAAAGTATATAAAGACTTGTTTAATTATGCACTTCAAAAAAATAAACAAGAGGTAACAGATGTATCAAATTAGTAAAGATGAATTGCTAACACCTACAAGAATAGGTGAAATAATTAGCATATTTCAAACAAGAGAATTATTAAAACTAAAAAAGTACAGAGATTACTATGATGGTAAACAAGATATTTTAAGAAAGAAAGCAACAGATACAGGAAAACCTTGTAATAAGATTGTTGTAAACTATTGTTATAATATCACAGAAAATTATCAAGGTTATCTTACAGGTATTCCAATTAGATATAACAGTAATAACTTATCTGATATTCTTGATATATTAAATTACAATGATGTAAGAACAGAAGATAATGAATTATTAAGGAATGCACTCATCTATGGTAAGTCTTTTGAAATTTGTTATATTGATGAAGAAGGAAAACAAAGATTTACAGTATTAGATACAAGAGAATGTATACCTGTATACGATAATACCTTAACAAATGAATTACTGTATGTAATAAGATTCTGAAATGAAAAGGATATCGGAAAATCAACAGAAACAGAACAATATTATGTAGAAGTATATTCAAGTGAAAATATAACAAGGTATAAATCACATCAAGGTTTTAGTTCTTTACAGTTTATTTCTGAAACACCACACCATTATGGAATGTGTCCTGTAACAGTATTTAAGTTAAACGAAGATGAAGTAAGTATATTCGATAAAGTAATTTCATTACAAGATGGATATAATCAACTTATTTCAGATGAAGTAGATGATTTTGATGCTTTTGCAGATGCTTATCTTGTACTTAAAGGAATGACAGCAGATGAAGATGATTTAGTAGATATGAAACAAAATAGAGTTCTACTACTTGATACAGATAGTTCTGCTGAGTACTTAACAAAATCAATATCCGATACACAAATTACTAATATGTTATCTAACTTTAATGAACAGATACATAAGATTAGTAATTCACCAGATTTCAGTGATGAGAAATTATTAGCACAATCAGGTATTGCTATGAGATATAAATTAGTTGGTTTTGAAAATCAATCAAGCAATATTGAAGCTAATATGACAAAAGCATTACAGAGAAGAATTGAATTGTTATGTAGTATTCTGTCATTAACAAATATTGATAATAATGAAGCAACTTGAAGAGATGTACAGATTATATTCACAAGAAATCTACCACAAACATTAGTACCATCTACACCACAAGAATTATTACAGTATAAGGGATTGGTTAGTGATGAAACATTGTTATCATTAATTCCATTTATCAATGATGTTAATGATGAGATAAACAAATTAAACATACAAACAGAAAAGAATATGTCACTATACAACTTTGGTAATACTGATAATGACACTGATGATAATACTGATGATGATACTGAGGAATTAGAAAATGAGTAAAAATTATTGACAGCTAAGAGAGATTAAAGAAAAGGAAAGATTACTCAATACTGCAATAAATGAAACTGAAAAGGAATTAGTAAAAGAATATAGAAGATTATCAGCAAAGTTAGTTAATGATATGAAATCTGTTTATACAGAGATAATGAATAAGACTGCTAATAAAGAAGCAGTAGCAGCAAATGATATCTACACCTACGTTAGATATTATGAAATGTTAAATGATATTAACAGTAAACTACAACATACAGGAATAAGAGTAAATGAAATATTTGAAAGAAGGTTCCATTCATTATATAAAGAAAATTGTATGTTAGTAGGAAAACATTTCAATATATCTACAGAAGTAAATGAGGACTTAGCAAAAAGAGTAATAAATGGAATATGGGTAAATGATGGTAAGAATTGATCAGAAAGAATATGGGATAATCAACTATTATTAGCTGAGAAATTAGAAAATCAGTTAATAAATTGTCTATCAGCAGGTTATTCACCAGAATTATTCAAAGAAGCTATAATGACTACATTTAATACAGGATATAACCAAGCAAGTAGAATAGCAAGAACAGAATTAGCACATATTCAAATAGCTTCTACAATAGATAAATATAGAGAAGCAGGTGTGAAGAAATATAGATTCCTTGCAACTCCAGATGAAAGAGAATGTAGTCAATGCCAAGAATTAGATGGAAAGATATTTAGATTAGATGATATTAAAATACCACTACACCCAAATTGTAGATGTGCTACATTAGCAGTATTAGGTAAGGAAGATTAAAATGTTTGTAATTGATAAGAATAATAAAATAAAATTAACAGTAGGCGATACTGCAACAATGCTAATACAAATATTTGATTTAGATAATAATGAATATCAAGTACAAGAAGATGATACCATTACATTAACTCTAAAGAAAACAGCAGATAGCGAAATTGTATTAGAAAAAACAGCAACCAAAGATAATTATATAATCATAGATTCAAGTGATACTTCTAATTTGAAAGCAGGATTGTATGTATATGATGTTCAATTAAAAACACAAGAAGGTTTTACATATACAGTAATTCCTACTTCATTTTTCCAATTAACCAGTGAGGTGAGTGTTTAATGCCACGATTGATTGCAGGAACATTATGTACATCAGAAAACAGTCCTAACAAATTAACGGGAACAATGTCAACTTCAAATTATTCTCCTAAAAAGCTAGTAGGTACACTTAGTATTTCAGGTAAACCATATGAAGAAGTGCTTGGGGGCGTTATTAGTTGGAATAGTAGAAAAGGTGAAGTAATGCCTGAATATGGTGATTATTCTTTATCAATGGTTGGTGGAACAATATTAACAAATACAGAAATTGATGATTTATGGGAGGACTATAAATAATGGCAGTATATGATAAACATTTATTAGATGGTGAACATTTAGGTTATTTAGTAGGAAAGATTAAAACATTAGTAGCTACTAAAATCGATAACCCTTCACAAGCAACAGATGGTCAATTATTAGCTTATGATGCTACTACTAAAAGTTGGTTAGCGGTAAATGCGCCTACAAGCGGTGAATGGGGAAAGATTACAGGAACATTAAGTAACCAAACTGATTTAGTAAATGAATTAAACAAGAAGGAAGATAAAACAAACCTTAAAGCAGGTGCATATAAAGGTGTAACTACTCAAGTAACAGAAAATAGTGAAGATTTAATTACATCAGGTGCAGTACAATCAGCAATTAAAGGATTGACAGGTTTTCATTTTGAAATTGTATCTGAATTACCTACCACGGGTGTAACTAATGTAATTTATTTAGTATTAAAATCAACAGGCGAAACAGGAAATGTATATACAGAATATGCTTATATCAATAATGCTTGGGAAAAGTTAGGTGATACAGCAATTACATTAGAATATCTTACGAATGGGGAAATTGATACAATTTGGACTAATAACTAAAGAGGTGAAATTATGGCTGATAAAATATTAAGCAGTTCAGGGTTAGCACATTTAGTTAGTAAGATTAAAAATGCAGTAAAGGTAACAGGAACTAAAAAAGTAATAGGTGAAAATACATCAATAACAGTTACAGGGGGTTCATTAACAGATGCTACACAAGCTAAGAAAGATGCAGATACATTTACAAAGAATGAAGTAGCAAAGTTAAATGAAGGGTTTTATACAGCAGGCATTGAAGGAAATTCTGCTACTTATACACAAGGCAATAAAGCTGATTGGACTGCAAGTGTATCTGATGGTGTATTATCATTTAGCTTTACTCCTAATGGCGATGATACCTTTATACCTAATACACCAACAACACCAACTACAATAGACACAAGTAAATTTTATGGTGGTTCTCAAGCTTCATTTACAGAAGGAACATTTACACCTAATAATGTAGGTAGTGTAAGTAAAATTACTGCTTCACTTGGAAATGATGATGTAGTTACAGCAATAACAAATATTGGGGATTGATTATGACAGAATACATAAATCAAGAAGATATACTATATGGAAAAATATCAATAAGAGGCGAACCTGTATATGTATATGTAGAAAAAGAAATAACAAATATTGCAATTACAACTCTGCCTTCAAAATTACAATATATAGTGAATCAATCATTAGATTTATCGGGAATGATAATTACAGCTACTTATAATGATGATACATATAAAACATTAACAAGTTCTGATTATACATTATCAATAGAAGAAGGATATACATTTAATGAAACAGGTACATTTACAGAAACAATAACAGTAGGTGAACTTACAACAAGTTTTGATATTACAGTTGTAGAATAATCGATAGTGAACACTACAGCATAAAAAATCAAACATCATTCAATTCAATTAAAATTTCAATTTAAAAAGATGCTAAAGTAATAAAAGGAAATGATGAACAAGGTATAGGTTTTTTATTATAAACTATTTCAAATAAACGACTTTGATAAACTACCCTAACAAACCATTTTCAATAAATTTATATGTCAAAACTATTTTCTCCTTTTTGCATTTTGACATACTTTTATCACCTTTCCCCTATACCTTGTATTTCCTTTTTCAATTCTGTAATAAAGGGATAGCAATACGGCTATAACTTATTAAATATATATATATAAAGGGTTAGTGTAAATTAACTAAAACTTGAAAGGAAATAACATTATGGAACTTGAGAACATTACAGTTGAAACTCCTAATGAGGGTCAACAAGAAACAGAAACTAAAACTTATACACAAGCTGAAGTTGATAAAATGCTTCAATCA